>JAEZBW010000053.1 GCA_023426765.1 Bacillota bacterium | reverse complement strand
ACGACGGCGCGGCGGCGCGGCGGCGCGGAGCCGGCTTGGCCCGCGCCGCCGGTTTCACCTGGGACCGCTGTGCCCGCAACACCCTGGCGGTGTACCGGACGGCACTCGGCCTTTCGGACGGGGCCGCCTGACCGGCGCGGGGATCAAGGCCCCGGCTTCACGCCCGCGCCAGGAACAGCACCTTCTCCATGATGTCCAGCCGTTGCGGCAGGTTGCCGGCATCGCCGAGGGTGACCGTCTTCAGGGCGAGGCCCAGGCTGCGCGTTTCCGGCAGCGGCGGCTCGGACATGCGGTCCAGTTCCAGCGTGATGCGGACCGACGGCACGCCCGCCAACGCCACCGGCGTGCAATTCAGGCTCACCATCTGCTCCTCGTCCCCCTCCAGGACGGCAATGGTGCTTGCTCCGCAAGCGCTCGTCACGGTCACCGCGGCGTTGCGTATCCAGGCGGGGCAGGCGATGTGGAACTGGACGCGGAGTTGCGCCGGCAACGGCTGGCCGGCGCCGTCCACCCCGAAGGACAGAACGGCCTTCGATCCGTTCATCCAGACGCCGAAAGTTTCGGCCGGGTGCCAGCCTTGCGTGCAGACGAGCTGGAGATGCGGCCGCCGCCGGGCGACATCGGCGAAGCCGGTCCATCCGTCCTGCCGCCTTATGCGCACCGCGTCGCCCAGGCGGAGGCTCACCGTCGGCGGCAGTTCCCGCATGCTCCGCCGGTCCGCCAAATGGGTTTGGATTTCCCTGAACAGGCTGTTCGCCACCTCCATCCACCGGCGCGGCACGAAGTGGGTCCGGATGGCTTCCTCCATCCGGGCGCGCCTGGCGCCGTCAAAGATGAAGGCTTCGATGGTCGCGATCCCTTCCTGGAGATTGCGAGGGTCGATGTAGACCGAGAAATTCTCGCCCACCTCGGGCATCGACGTGGCGTGCGACGTGATGCACAGCTTGCCATGCATCAGGCTCTCGCCCACCGGCAGGCCCCAGCCTTCGTAAAGGCTGGGGAAGACGGTGAACAGGCAGCTCCGGTACAGCGTCTCCAGCTCGGCGTCGTCGGCGTCGTTGATCAGCACGATGTGCCGGTCGAGACAGCGCGTCGCCTCCAGCTCGGCGTAGAAGTCGTCGACGCGCCAGCCGCGCCGGCCGACCAGGACCAGCTTCGGCACCCTTTCCGGCCCATGCTTGCGCAGCAGTTCCTGCCAGGCTTTCAGCAGGTACATGTGATTCTTGCGGATTTCGATCGTGCAGACGCACAGCACGAAGGGACCGCCGATTACCTTCATCATGGAGGACAGCGGAGCGGGCGACGGAACCGGCGCGGACGCCTTGCCATGGGTCAGCTCATGGGCCAGCAGAACCGGCCGGATCGGCTTCGGCGGCTGCCCGAGCGCCTGGTAGAAGCGGGCCACGTCGGCCGCCGTGTGGTGCGAAATGGTCAGGATCAGGTCGGCGGTCTGCGACACCAGGGAGAAGGCCCCGATGAAGTTGTTCACCAGGCCGCCGTCGCAGTATTCCGGATGATGCAGGGGAATCAGGTCGTAGATGTAGACGCCGATCAGGACCCCCCGCCCGCGCAGCGCGGCCAGCAGGGCCGGGATGTGCGGGAACACCCAGAAGGCACCCAGGACGAACAGCATGTGCCCGGACTCGATGGCCGCCTTGGAACGCAGAGCCGGGCTGGACAGCATGCCCACATAGGCGATCCAGTCCGACAGCGGGATCGAGGCGTTGTCTTCCAGCCGGGCCAGCAGCCGGGCCATGACGCCGGCCGGAATCTCCACATAATCCACGCTCTGGGGTGCGGTTATGCAGAAGCGGATGTGGGATGTTCCCGCATGCACCACCTGCCGGACGATTTCGCATTGAACGCGCTGTATCCCCGACATCGTCTTGTGGTGGCACAGGTAGAACAGGAAATCGGACAGATCGAGCCAGACCACCGGTTGCCCGGCGGGCGCCGGGGGAACCGGCCGTCCGGCGGCCAGATCCTCGATGGCCCAGCGCAGGGAAAAGCCCAGCGGCAGGTCTCCGGCTCCCTCGATCTCGACCCGCAGCCCGTCGAGCCGGAGATCGGGCAGCGCGATCTCGAAGGCGTGGTTGCCCGCTCCCTTGCCGGCAGCCTTGAGGTCGCCGCGATGGCGGTCGGCCCGAACGGTGGCCACCCGCGCGCCGAGGACGTGAAGATGGACCGTGACCGGTTCCAGGGAGCCCACGCGGCGCGCCCATCCGACCAGGACCCCGTCACGGATACCGTCGACGAACCCCTCGAAGACCTCGGACTCGTTACCGGATGGAGATAAAAACGGATCGGTCATGGTTGGATGCTCTTTGGAAGGGAGCCGGGCGGATACTTCCGTCCAGCCTGCCCCGGGCCTGCCCCGGGTTTGATGTTGCGATACCCCTGCCCTTTTTTCGGGCGAGGGGCGATCAGGCGAGGGGCGGAACGCCGGGATGGCCTCCGGCGAGTTCGGCCTCGACGAGGCGGGTGACCAGTTCGGGCATCCGGGTGCGGGCG
>JAEZBW010000390.1 GCA_023426765.1 Bacillota bacterium | reverse complement strand
CACGCTGCTAAGGATGGCTAATGGCAGAATGATAGCAATCGCTGTTGCCTGAGAGTTTTTTCTGCCCACCTTAGCAAAAATCGTCAGATACAAAACGATCAGCACTCCGCCGCCAGATCCCAGAAGGCCGTTGACAAAGCCTGCCAGAACCCCTGCCGCCCCCATTTTTACTTTGTCGGTTACATCGTGTTCTTGTTCATGATCTGCCATGTTACGTTAGGGGTCTCCTTTGTTGCCGTGATAGTCATCAGCAATGTTCCTGGCGCCAGTTCAGGCTTCATGTATGCTTTCGGGTCTGTCGAAATCAGCCTTTCGATGGAATATGTGTTGTTTTCATTCTGCAGCAAAACGACACGTTCTCCATCAAGTGTAACTTCCATGCGGGCGCCCGCACTGTTCTGCTGATCGAACAAAATCTGATCGAAAGGAACGATGGAATAAATCACTGAAGCTCACTCCCCTTTGATTGCTGACTATTCTTATCAATAAATTCATCCAGCTTTTTTAAAGCATTTGCCAGCCCGCCGACTTCGTTAATGATACCGTTATTCACAGCCTCCTGACCAAACAGAACAGTTCCCACATCATTGGCCAGCTCACCGGTTTTCAGCATCAGCTTGCGGAAGTCTTCCTTTTTAATATTGGAGTTTTTCGACACAAACTCAACAACACGTTCCTGCATTCTGTCAAAATACTCGTAGGTTTGCGGAACCCCGATAATCATGCCATTCAGTCGGAGCGGATGAATGGTCATGGTCGCAGACGGCGCGATAAATGAGTAATTTGTGGAAACAGCCATCGGTACGCCGATGCTGTGTCCCCCGCCTAAGACAAGGGAAACCGTCGGTTTTGACATGCTTGCAATCATTTCGGCAATGGCAAGACCTGCTTCCACATCGCCGCCCACCGTATTCAAAACCAGCAGCAGACCACTGATGTTCTTATCCTCTTCAATTGCAACCAGCTGCGGGATGACGTGCTCATATTTTGTGGTTTTGTTCTGCGGCGGCAATACCATGTGCCCTTCAATCTGGCCGATAACCGTAAGGCAATGAATGTTCCTGCCTTTTTCCTGCACCGCAACGGTTCCCATTTCCTTAATGTTATCCAGCTTATCCTTTTCGGTTTCCTTTTCCTGTTCATCGGCCTGGCTTGCAAAATAAACTTTTGAATCCAAACAATAACCTCCCTGCAACCAATCTCTCCTCAGTATGGGCGGAATTAAAATGAAATATGCATGGGGCAGGTTCGGACAAATATTTAGAAAATGATGTATCATTCTGTGAAAAGGTTTGAATTCTCGGGTATAATTATAAGATAGAAGTAAATTATGGAGGTTTAAATATGGATAATTTTATTTTTCGGAACACAACAAAAATCCTCTTTGGGCGGGGAATGGAGAATCATGTTGGAAAAGAAATTCTTGCTTACTGTAAAAATATTCTGCTGCATTATGGCGGAGGCAGCATTAAAAAAACCGGCCTGTATGATCGGGTGGTGCAATCCCTGAAGGAAGCCGGCATTCGCTGGGTGGAGCTTTCGGGAGTAAAACCGAACCCTCGTTTAAGCCTTGTCCGGGAAGGAATTAAGCTTTGCCGCGAAGAAAAGCTGGACTTTATTCTGGCTATTGGCGGCGGAAGCGCAATAGATTCAGCGAAAGCCATAGCTATGGGTGTGGTTTATGAAGGTGATGTTTGGGATATCTACGCAGGAAGAGTAAATCCCACAGCTGCTTTACCGGTGGGAACCGTGCTGACCATACCGGCTGCCGGCAGTGAAGCAAGCACCGCCAGTGTTATCACCAATGAGGACGGCTGGTATAAAAGAGGCTTTAATTCCGAAATCATTTACCCTGCATTCTCTATTCTAAATCCTGAATTGGCCTTTACACTTCCGAAATATCAGGTAGCATGCGGGTCGGCCGATATTCTCGCCCATCTGATGGAACGCTACTTTACAAACACACAGAATGTGGAGCTGACCGATCGCATGATCGAAGCAATTATGAAAACCCTCACCCACCACGTGCCGAGGGTGTTGGAACAGCCAGATAATTATGATTCATGGGCTGAAATCATGTGGAGCGGAACCGTTGCGCATAACAACCTGATGAACACCGGAAGGGTCGGCGACTGGGGTTCCCACGATATAGAACACGAACTGAGTGCGATTTATGATGTGGCACACGGCGCAGGATTGGCTGTTGTTTTCCCGGCTTGGATGAAATACGTTTACAAGCATGATGTCGCCCGTTTCTGTCAGTTCGCTACACGGGTCTGGAGTGTGGAGCCTGACTTCCGTTCACCCGAGGAAACCGCGTTGGAAGGGATTTCCCGGCTGGAAAAATACCTCAAGTCCACCGGGATGCCGGTAACCTTGAAAGAACTGGGTGTACCCGACGACCGCCTGGAAGAGATGGCCGCGAAAGCAACCAATAACGACACCTCCACCATCGGCCAATTTGTAAAATTAAAGAAAGCCGACATCCTGAACATCCTGAAATTAGCAAGGTAAAAAATGAGCCAGGGAAATCCCTGGCTCATTAACTTGTATCTTAATATTCGTTTTCTTTGAGGATAACGTCGTGGGCTCCGCCCTCTATCAGGCTGGTGGAGGAAACAAGGGTGATTCTGGCGGTTTCCTGCAATTGTTTGATGGAACCAGAACCGCAGCTGGACATGGTGGAACGGATCTTTGAAAGCGTTACATCCAGGTTGTCCTTCAGCTTCCCGGCATACGGTACATAACTGTCTACGCCTTCTTCAAACTTCAGCGTGCTGCTCTCACCCAGGTCATACCGCTGCCAGTTTCTTGCGCGGTTTGAACCTTCGCCCCAGTATTCCTTCACATAACTGTTTCCGCGTTTAACCTTCTTATTTGGGCTTTCATCAAAACGGGCGAAATACCGTCCCATCATGACGAAGTCAGCTCCCATTGCCAACGCCAGCACCACATGGTAATCATGCACGATGCCGCCGTCCGAGCAGATAGGAACATAGACACCCGTTTTATTAAAGTATTCGTCCCTGGCCTTTGCCACTTCAATGACCGAGCTTGCCTGCCCGCGGCCGATACCCTTCTGCTCACGTGTGATACAAATGGAACCGCCGCCGATGCCAACCTTCACAAAGTCAGCTCCGGATTCCACAAGGTACATGAAGCCTTCACGGTCCACCACATTTCCGCCGCCGACCTTTACCGACGAGAAGTTTTCCTTGATATATTGAATGGTTTCGCGCTGGTATTCAGTAAACCCGTCGGAAGAATCCACGCAGAAAATATCCGCTTCCGCTTCCATTAATGCGGGTACCCGTTCGGAATAATCCCGGGTGTTAATGCCTGCCCCAACGATTAACCGTTTTTTGGAATCCAGTAGCTGTTCGGGGTTTTGCTTATGATCATCGTAATCTTTTCGGAAAACAAGATATTGCAGGTTTTGATCCTTATCGATGATGGGAAGGCTGTTCAATTTGTATTCCCAGATGATATCGTTGGCCTCGCTTAAGCTGATACCGAGCTGGCCGACGATCAGTTTACTGAAGGGGGTCATGAATTCGAAAACTTTCTTCTCCAGCGGGTCACGGGTAAGCCGATAATCCCTGCCTGTAACGATACCCAGAAGCTTTCCGGTTGCGGTTCCGTCTTCGGTGACTGCTATGGTGGAATGCCCCGATCGTTCCTTCATCTCCACCACATCCCTGAGCGTATGGTTAACCGAGACATTCGAATCACTGACGACAAAGCCGGATTTATGCTTTTTTACCTTTCTGACCATTTCGGTCTGGTTGGTAATGGACTGTGATCCATAAATAAACGACATGCCTCCGCATTTTGCCAGGGCGATGGCCAGTGTGTCATTGGATACCGATTGCATAATGGCCGATACAATGGGAATATTCATTTCTATCTGAGGCTTTTCGCCTTTTGAAAACTTTACAACAGGCGATGACAGGTTGACATTGGTCGGTGTGCAGTCCTTTTTAGTCAGGTTTGGCAGCAACAAAAATTCACTGAAGGTTCTTGAAACATCCTGATATATGGTAGCCATTTTATCCCCTCCCATTTCTTAAAGCTGAATGATTTACAACATATCGGCAGGTTTACCGCGCTTCTCACTTTTATTAAATTTTTACTATTTTATATAAATTCCCGCCGCTTGTCAAATATTTTTTTCAGGAGAAGAGCGCTTCTACGAAATCCTTGGGATTAAAGGGCTGTAGG
>JAEZBW010000337.1 GCA_023426765.1 Bacillota bacterium | reverse complement strand
CATTAACATCCAGTTGAATGAATGCCTTGATATTACCGGTGCTGAACTTGATCTCTTTTACGGTGAAAATCTGGGGTACACCGAGGTCGGAATATTTTATAGAATATTTCAGCATATCCAGAGGGATTTGCTTGGTAACGAGCCCCGGGGCCTTCTTTTCACCTAAATTGATGCTGTCAGCATAAATATTGATTCCGGTTGCATCGGGTTCGATATGTACTAAAGCACTGACAGGGAGACTGATTGAGCCATATTTGGCGTTTATGTAGATTCTTTGATCAGCTGTTTTGAATGCTGCTCCCTGGATACTGAATTGAGCGGGAAGACCTAAATCCAATTGAGCCAACTGATCCTTGAGGATGGAATTGATAACGTCCTGATTGAGTTCAACTTCGATTGTTTTGTTTGCTGCATCGTAGTAAAGGTTTTTCTTAGCAATTTCCGTCAGCAGATCTTCAATTTTAACTTCTTCATAATTAAAGCTCAGGTCGTAAACGGAATTGTTTAAGCTGATGATGGTTCCCAGCGGAACAGCTATAAGTACTATAACCACCGCAAGGATCACATAAAACCACCATTTTTTAAACATAACTGGCACCCCCTAAAATTTGAGCTTGTCCTTCAAGCTTTTTTATGGATATTTATCATTATAAATATATAGATATATATTTATATGCCTATTATGTGGTAAGATATTCAAAACAAAATCTGTTTATTTGTCCACGAAACTCTAATTATGTAAATTTTTTATGTATACTTATGTTCATTCGTTTTCATAAATATGCTAAGTGCTGAATATAATCATACTATAAAAACATATGGCTGTCAATTCCAGTCTTTGAGCAAAAGGAATAAAAAACATGCCCCCGGCGATATTTTTTTGTACATCTCACCCAATGATTTCTTCGGTTTTTTTCCGGTTTAACATTAGGATAAATTAACTATTTTTGCTGGTATTTCAACCCAGCTCCGAAAACAGCACCGACAAACTTCCTTTTCACATACCAATATCATACGCATGTTAAAACAATTTTGTCAAACATTGTTTCGGGAAATGGAATGTCCGGCAATCAAAAGCATATAAAAACTTCATATTGACAATACTATATTGAATGAAATGTTGAATTAACGGCATTCCAGTACTGATGTTTCAGAAAGGAAAAGGCAGGGTACGGGGAATATTCCCCGTCAGAACAAACCCATCCCTGCAGAGAAACAATGAAAGTGAAACGTTTATTTTTTGTATTGCTCTTCTTCACCTTTATCGCCATCATCCTGTTCATGATAACTTATCAGAAACCTGAATCGAATACTACAGGCAACAACACTGCACATGCGACTCCGCCTGTAAATGAATTACGCGGGCAGGTTTGGCCCTATACAACTCCCGTACCTGAAATTTCACCCCAGCCAGAGAATGCTTTCGAAACAAAAACCGTAACGATCCATCTTCCCGAAATAACATGGCAGCCAGCTGCGATAAATCCTGATATCCCTCCGGTTTATCATGGACCTAACGCCCTGCCGGAGTATGCCAGGCAAAAAATGTTCGGTAATATTGCCTTTAAATTCTGGCATTTCCTGGGCTCCGACATCATTACCTCCCCTGTTGACAACCCGGGAATCTCTTTTGGTTCTCCGGATACCTATACGAGTGTGGAAGGTATCACCACCTTCCGGGGAAATCATTACCGGGACAGTGCAGCATTTGGGCGGCGGAGCGTGACTGAAAGAAAGCTTGAACTGGTTTGGACAAAGGATATCGGTGCTGTCAGTTATGACAATACGTATTGGCCGGGTGTTGGCTGGACCGGTCAGCCATTAATCATTCATTGGTCTGATGATGTACGCAGGCTGATGAATATCGATTCTGCATTCCTGAATACCGATCTCGTAGAGGTCATATACCCAACGCTTGATGGAAATATCTACTTTATGAATCTGGCAGATGGGAAACCCACCAGAAACCCTATTGAAATCGGCTATTCCACAAAAGGAACAGGCATGATCGATCCCCGGGGATATCCGCTTTTATATACGGGTCAGGGGTTGAACCGGAACGGCAGTGAAGCATCCGGACATAAATACAGGATATTCAGCCTGATCGATCAAAGGGAGCTGTTCTCCATTACCGGTACCACTCCTGAAGCCTTCCGCTTATGGGGCGCTTTTGATCCTTCGGCCGTGCTGGACAAAAAAACCGATACGCTGATCGTCCCCGGTGAAAACGGGCTGTTGTACAGAATTAAGATGAATACATTGTTCAACCGGGAAAGCGGAGAGCTTTCCATCGATCCTGAAGTGACCAGGTACCGTTACGAAGCCGTATATAATCCAAATATCGGTTATGAAAATTCACCTGCTTTTTACAGGAATTTTCTTTACCTGATCGACAATGGCGGTTTGCTGCAGTGTATAGACATCAACACGCTGGAGCCGGTCTGGATTTATAATGTTCAGGATGATACCGACAGCACGATCGTGCTGGAGGAAACCAGTGAAGGAGTGTTCCTTTATACCGGTAATGAAGCCGACCTTCGCTGCCTTCATCAGCCCGAACCGGCCTTTGCGGATTGTCAGCTTAGAAAATTCAACGCTCTGACAGGTGAATTGCTTTGGGAGAAGGGATACAACTGTATTTACCAGGCCGGAGTGAACGGTGGCCTGCTGTCCACTCCTGTCTTGGGTAAAAATGATCTATCCGACAGGGTTATTTTCAATATCAGCAAGACCGGAGATAAGAAAACCGGAAAAATGGTGGCACTGGACAAGAAAACCGGAGAGGAAATCTGGGTGAAGGAGCTTCCTTATTACAGCTGGAGTTCCCCTGCAGACTTCACATCCGAAGATGGTAAAACCTATATGATTTTCTGCGATTCCAATGGTGACATGCATCTGATGGATCCAATGAACGGCGAAATTCTGGATACCCTCTCTGTAGGTGCAAATGTTGAGGGTTCTCCGGCCATTTATAATGATATGGTGGTTGTGGGATCCTATGCAAAGAAGATATACGGTGTGAGAATCAAGTAATCTCCTCTCCCATCCGCTACAGCATGAACGTTACTGTTCACAGGTAGCACCGTGAAACTATCCGCGGTACCCGTCACGCGGGTCGAGGCTTGTGGTGCGTTCCAGTGGGTACGCACCTGTATTCGGGTGTTTTGTCTCCTCTGACAACAAAGCACTTAGCTCTCTGCACGCATTTAACTGTTTTTTGTATATAAGTTGAGGTCTCCATATCCAGGGTCGCTCAAGCTGCACGCATTTAACTTTCCTGTATGAAGCAAGGCTTCGAAGTATGTTGTTCGGAGCTGGCTCGGGTTTCCTGAACGGTCTCCGCTCGTCACCAAAAACGCCTAAATCATCCGCTAACTCTTCTGGGGTGTGAACAGTAACCCATGTACTCCATACATCCCGATAATATCAACTCCATACTTAACAAATGATAATATATTCGTTATAATACCTAATGGGAGAAATTGAATCTCCCGGAGGAGACCATTCGAATAATTGTTTTTCATTACGCGCCGGACTTAAAGTCTGGAAACCTGCATAGTATCGTTTTTTATTTGTCTATGCAGTTTTTGATGATTAAACAGGCTTTCCGGGATGGCTCCGAGGAAAGGAAGAAATGAAATGAAGCTTGGTATTGTCGGACTTCCCAATGTTGGAAAAAGTACATTGTTTAACGCGATTACAAAGGCCGGTGCGGAAAGCGCCAACTACCCCTTTTGCACAATAGATCCCAACATCGGTATTGTCAGTGTGCCCGATGAACGTCTGGATAGGCTGGCGGAAATGTATCACCCCAAAAAGGTTGTTCATACGGCCATTGAATTTGTCGATATTGCGGGGCTGGTAAAAGGCGCCAGCAAAGGCGAAGGCCTTGGAAACAAGTTTCTCTCCCATATCCGGGAGGTGGACGCGATTGTTCATGTCGTACGTTGTTTCGAAGATACGAACATTGTACATGTGGATGGTTCCATAGGGCCGGCACGGGACATTGAAACCATCAACCTCGAATTGATCTTCGCCGATCTGGAAATGCTGGAAAAAAGAATCGACCGGGTGAAGAAACAAACAAAATCCGGGGACAAAAAATATCAGGTCGAGCTGGAGTTTCTGGAAAAAGTTCACAGACACCTTGAAACAAGCCAGCCGGTTCGCTCCATGCCCATGGATGAGGAATGGAAAAAGTACACCGAGCAGTTGTTTTTGCTCACCTCCAAGCCATTGCTGTATTGCGCCAATGTATCTGAAAACGATTTGTCCAACCTGGAGGAGAACCCGTACCTGAAAGAGCTGCTGGCGTGTGCGAAGCGGGAAAATGCTGAAGTGCTGGTGATCTGCGCCCGTATTGAAGAAGAGATCGCCCAGCTGGAAGAGGATGAAAAGCAGTTATTCCTTCAGGAACTTGGGTTGAACGAGTCCGGTCTGGATAAATTGATAAAGGCCAGTTATAAGCTGCTTGGGCTTATCAGCTTCCTGACGGCCGGTGAACCGGAGGTTCGCGCCTGGACCATTGAAAAAGGCTTTAAGGCCCCCCAGGCCGCCGGCAAAATCCATACCGATTTTGAGCGTGGTTTTATTCGGGCTGAAATTGTTGCCTATGACGACTTAATGCGGGTGGGTTCCTATACTGCTGCAAAGGAGCAGGGCCTGGTTCGTTCCGAGGGCAAGGATTATGTGATGAAGGACGGCGATGTTACGCTGTTCCGGTTCAATGTATAGTCTATGATAGTAACTCGTTAAGCGCCGGAAGCAATTTCCTTCCGGTGTTTTCATATGTCAATCCAATACCTTTGAATCATTTAGAGAGGATCAAAAAGGGGCTGCTATCTGCCGCAGCCCCTTGGTTTTATAACACTTGTTCTATTTGTAAGGATCAATGGTTACGATCGTGCCGTCCTCATTGTAGGTCAGCTCGGTAAATTTCACGCAGCGCTTGTTGTCTGCCCCGCCCGACAGGGAACTGTCGTGATAGAACAAATACCATTTCCCCTCGAACTCGATAATGGAATGATGCGTGGTCCATCCCTTTACAGGATTCAGGATTCTACCCTGATAAACAAAGGGGCCTTTCGGACTCTTGCTGGTTGCATAAACCAGGAAATGGGTGGTTCCAGTGGAATAGGAAAGGTAATAAGTATCGTTGTACTTGTGCATCCAGGGCCCTTCAAAATATCTGCGGAATTCGTCACCGGCAAGAATCGGATTGCCGTCTTGATCGACGATGGATACTTCTGCGGGCGTTTCTTTGAAGGTAAGCATGTCGTCGCTTAACTCTGCCACCATGGGCCCAAGCGCAGGCTTTGTTGCCGCAGGTTCCTTTCCCTCGGGGTTAAAGCTGCCGGTTGTCCATTTTTCCAGCTGTCCGCCCCAAAGGCCGCCATAATACATGTATGCTTTGCCATCTTCGTCCACAAAAACAGCGGGGTCGATGCTGAAACTGCCCGGTATCGGTTCTTTTTCGGGTGTAAAGGGCCCGGTGGGAGTTTCACCTACAGCCACACCGATTCGGAAATTACCCTCCTTATCCCTGGCCGGGAAATAAAAATAATATTTGTTGTTTTTATAAGCGGCGTCCGGAGCCCACATTTGTTGTGAAGCCCACGGAACATCCTTCACATGAAGCACTTCACCATGATCCACGCAGGGAGAACTGAAATCATCCAACGAAAGGATATGATAATCCTCCATGTTGTATTGGTCGCCGTTATCGTTGGATTGCATTTCCTGATCCAGGTCATGGGAAGGATATATGTATATTTTCCCATTAAAAACATGTGCAGAAGGATCTGCGGTATAAATGTGTGTCACTAAAGGTTCCTTCGGGGTTACTGGTTTTTCCATTGTAATCTTCTCCTCGTATACATTCTCTGTGGCGTTTAATTGAAGCTCTTGCTGCTGTTTTGTTCCGCATGCCGTGAACAGCATTGTGGAAACTAAAAGCAAAAACAAATACCGATACCGGTTCTTCCTTTTAAACCCTGCATCTAAGAGGGTATGGATTTCGTTATCACGACCTCCTGTCATTTCGGTTTTAACCTCCGGGTTATTTATACTTGCGTATGATTTTCTTCGAGGTGGTCTTTTCAAATTCTGTGTCCCTGACGGTGAAATACCGGATGTACTTATACAGTTCCAGAGATTTGTTCACCTTCAGAACCTCTTTGTCCAGCAGCAGGCGAATCTGATCCTTCGATGGGTTTTCTTCGCCCAGTTCTTCCTTCACCTTTTCAAGGTCGGGGAAAATATCAGCCGCCACATCCACTTCACCGGTTCCCATGCCTTCCTTTCCATACACCAGGCACTCGGAAACAAACGGGCTTCTGCTTAACAGCGTTTCGATTTCCTCGGGATAAATGTTTTTTCCGTTTTTGGTTACGATGACATTTTTCTTGCGGCCGGTGATATAGACGAATTTGTCCTTGTCCATATAACCCAAATCACCGGTGTGGAACCACCCATCCACGATGAC
>JAEZBW010000320.1 GCA_023426765.1 Bacillota bacterium | reverse complement strand
CTATTGCAGATGCAGGCCGCTTTAGAATCTGGCCACTAACAGAATTTACATTTGAGAACACATGGGGTAGATGTTAACATAAAATCAGGTGAACTGAATACTCCGCTTCGATACGGAAGCAGGGGATTCCGGTATAACGAAAACCTAAGATAAAGAACAATTAAATCTGCCCGGATATAATGGCAGGAAATGAGAGTTGGGGTGTCATTGTACTTATGAGAAAAAACATGAAAGTCCTGTCTGCTTTTTTATCTGCTTTAATGTTGATTGGATCCCTTCAATTACCGGCTCTGGCTCAATTTGAGTCATCTGCCGGATCTGCGCTGCTGATGGAGGCTTCCACCGGAAAAATTCTGTATGAAAAGGAAGCTGATATTGCAAAACCGCCTGCGAGCATCACTAAACTGATGACCTTGCTGCTGGCCTTTGAGGCTATTGAAAAGGGCAAGGTAAAATGGGAGGATCTTGTACCCATCTCGGAAAAGGCATGGCGAATGGAAGGTTCCCGGATGTTTCTCGAGGTTGGCACGAAGGTTCCATACAAAGACATTGTCACCGGCATATCGGTGGTTTCGGCAAACGACGGCTGCGTAGCGCTGGCCGAGTTTTTGTATGGCAGCGAAGGCAGCTTTGTTCAGATGATGAACGATAAGGCGAAGGAACTTGGCATGACCAAAACGCAATTTCAGAATGCTTCCGGGCTGCCTGCTGAAGGGCATTATATGAGCGCTCGGGACATTGGTATTCTGACAAAATACCTTCTGCAGAAATATCCGGAACTACTTGAGATAGAATCCATGACCCAATACACCTTTAACAAAATACTGCAATATAACCGAAATCCTTTACTTGGCAGGTTTCCCGGGGCCGATGGATTGAAAACCGGATGGACCACCGAAGCGGGGTATTGTCTTGTGGGAACGGCGCAGCAGAATGGGATTCGCATGATTACCGTTATTTTGAACGCCACCTCGGAGGATCACAGGCTGCAGGCTGCACAGGAGCTTTTAAACCACGGCTTTAAGAATTTCGAATTTACAGATGCCGTTTCAGCGGGCGCAATGGTGGGAACTGCCCAGGTAGAGGAGGGCAAGGAAAAATCTGTTCCACTGAAGCTGGATGAAAGCGCCAGGGTGTTTATCCCGGTCAATTCCAAGGCACAGCTGAGTTTTGAATTGAAGTTGAACTCAGCCGTATTGACAGCACCGATAGCTCCGGATACCGTTGTCGGTGAATATGTGATTCTTCATAACGGTCAGGTTCAGGGTTCGGTTCCGGTATCCACGGTGCAAGGCGTGGAACGGGCCGGAAAACTTGAATTGTTGTTTCGCAGAATCAGCATGTTCTTTAAGAACCTTTTTGCGAAGGGATAAACGAGATCCTTTGCAGTGCTCAGTTTGACATCGCTGTGCTCAGGTTGACATTGCTGCACTTAGGAAAACTTTTCTGCGCTCAATTAAGGTTGTTTTCACTTTCATAGCTACGACATTGATGTTTGTTTCAGCTTTATATTAAGGCTGTTTAGCTACAGAAAATTGCCGTATATAGTTGTTTCGGAAAAACTGTTTTCATATTGGCTTTTATTGTATAATAGAAATGAACTATGTGTTTTCATATAGTTCATTTATTTTGAAATGGTTTGAAAGGCGGAATGCAATTGAATAAAGCATTGGAAGCATATAAAGAGTATATTCGCGGCAAGCGTGCCGCTGTTTTGGGGTTTGGCATCAGCAACCGGCCTCTGGCCAGAACACTGGCTCAATGGGGGGCTGTTGTTACGGTGTTTGACAAAAAAGGGGAAGAAGCCTTTTCAGAGTTCATCGATGAATTCAAAGCGCTGGGTGTTGCTTTTTCACTGGGGGAGGGCTACCTGGATCAACTGTCGGGCTTTGATGTCATCTTCAGAACCCCGGGCATGCGCTTTGATCTGCCGCAGATTCAGCGGGAAATCAACAATGGCGCCGAACTTACCTCGGAAATGGAAGTTTTCATGAAGCTGTGCCCTGCGTTCATTTATGCGGTAACAGGCAGTGACGGCAAAACCACGACCACCACGCTCATTTATGAAATGCTGAAGCACGAAGGTTACTCCTGTTACCTGGGCGGGAATATCGGGACTCCGCTTCTCGACCGGGTTCATGAAATGAATGAAAATGACCGGGTAGTACTCGAATTGTCCAGCTTCCAGCTGCACACCATGCAGCAAAGCCCCGATGTTGCCGTTATCACCAATGTTACGCCGAACCATCTGGATATCCATAAATCCATGGAAGAATATATTGATGCCAAAAGGAACATTTTCAACTATCAAACGGCAGAAAACCGTGTTGTTCTGAATTATGACAACCCAGCAACCAGAAGCTTCATCTCGCAGGCGAAAGCATCGGTATCACTGTTCAGCAGCCGGCAGGAATGCGCGGAAGGCGCTTTTGTGAGAAACGGCAGAATTATCCTCCGCACGAAGGGAACAGAGCAGGAGATTATGTCTTTAGGGGATATCAAGCTTCCCGGCATGCACAATGCCGAGAATATTATGGCCGCCATGCTGGCCGTTATTCCCGAGGTTAGCACCGATACCATACGTGTTATTGCAGAAAACTTTGGCGGTGTGGAGCATCGCAGCGAATTTGTCCGTAACTGCAATGGGGTTTCGTTCTACAATGATTCCATTGGCTCCAGCCCAACCAGAACGATTGCCACTATCAGCGCTTTCCCGGGTAATGTGGTGTTGATCGCGGGCGGGTATGACAAAAAGTTATGTTATGACGAACTGGGACCGGTGCTGCAGGAACGTGCAAAAGCGCTGGTTCTGCTGGGTGCTACTGCCGATAAAATTGAACAGGCTTACCGGGATTACGTTGAAAAAGTTGGCCTGGCATCTCTGCCCATTGCAAGGGTGAAGACCATGGAGGAAGCCGTAGCAAAAGCGTATCAACTTGCCTGCAGCGGGGATGTCGTGTTGCTTTCCCCTGCCAGTGCAAGCTTTGATATGTATGCCAATTTCATGGAACGGGGAAATCACTTCAAACAAATTGTTGGTCTCCTGGCCTGAAGTCAAATGACAATTACAAAAATTGCAAATCTTTTTCGTTCAATATTGCTGATGTATGCCCCTATAACCCTATGATAAAATATTTCATATAACAGACATGAAAGGCCCTGTACAAGGGCCTTCCGGAATGATTCTGCCTTATTTCCGCGCCGGTTTTTTCAGCTTCCGGGTTCTTCCCGGTCTTTCGAAACCTGGATGGCGCGGGTGAAATCGGAGGGGGAATCTACCCGAGTGGGACAAGTTTTCCCGCATAGGGTCATCATGAGGAACGGGGGTTAAAGCAATGGAAAACAAATCAGTTATGCAAAGTATCGTCGAAAATATGGGAAAGGTCATGGTGGGGCAGAGCGGCGCGGCCAAGCTGATGGTGGTGGCGCTTGCCGCAGGCGGACATGTTCTGATCGAGGATGTGCCCGGCATTGGGAAAACAACGATGGCTTATGCCCTGGCAAAATCCATCGGGGTATCATTCAACCGAATTCAGTTTACACCCGATATTCTTCCGTCCGACATTACCGGGTTTTCAATGTTCAATCCAAAAACCTGTGAGTTTGAATACAGACAGGGCAGTATCATGAGCCACATCATCCTGGCCGATGAAATCAACCGCACCTCTCCCAAAACCCAGGCCAGCATGCTGGAGGTCATGGAGGAGAGACAGGTGACGGTAGACGGTGCAACCTATTCCGTACCCGATCCGTTTATGGTCATCGCTACACAAAACCCCGTGGAGTATATGGGAACCTATCCGCTGCCCGAAGCGCAGCTGGACCGTTTCCTGATGAAGGTCACCATGGGATATCCGGACATGGACAACGAGGTGGATATCCTCTTCCGGTTCCGTGAAAAAAATCCGCTGCATGAACTGCAGGCTGTTGCCAGCGGGGAACAGATTTCCGAGCTTCGCAGGGAGGTTCGCAGCATTCATGTGGAACGGGCCATTGGCGAATATATTGTTGAAATTGTGCAAAGCACGCGCCGGCAGGAGCATGTGCTGCTGGGCTGCAGCCCCAGGGCATCCATTTATCTGATGCGGGCTGCGCAGGCGTTGGCATTGTACAACGACAGGGATTATGTAACACCGGATGACGTAAAAAGCCTGGTGGTTCCGGTTCTTTCACACCGTATTAACCTGCGGCAGGAAGCGCGTATCCGTAAGGTGACCGCTGAAAATGTCCTCACCGATCTGCTTGGGAAAATAAGGGTACCCGCCTGAACGGCTGAATGAAAGGCAATCACCGTACGAATGCCGGATTTCTTTCACACCATTATCCTGCGTAACGCAATAAGATGGAGGCAGCCATGAAAAGGAACAGAATCGGATATATCATCATCTTCCTGTTGTCTGTCATTTATATTTATTTTGACGGCGGCTTTCTTCCTTATACGCTGTTTTACATTGTTCTTGTGCTGCCTGTGATATCCTTCATATATTTGCTGATTGTGTACAATAGCTTCCGGTACGGGGAAAGTATGAACAAGCGTGAATATCAGAAGGGTGAGGTGCTCGACTATACCATGAGCATCCACAATGTCACACCGTTGTATGTTCCCTACTTTACAGTTTTCATGCACATGGAGGGCCGGATGCTGATCAAGGGCATGAAAAACGAGCACCTTGCCTTAATGCCATTCAGCCGTCAGGATTTCCATTTCAGTGTGCCCATCCTGTACAGGGGAAAGTATAAAATCGGTATATCCCATATCGAAATCAGGGATTTTCTGAACCTGTTCCGTTTCCGGTACCTGCCCGGCGAAACCAAGCTGATCCGTGTTTTTCCGCGGATTTTGCCCATGGATGAACTGGTCATTCCCTATATGAGAATATCTGAAAACGACTATCTGTCCCAGAATAAAAACACCGGCCATACCGAAATCCGGGACATCCGTGAATACAGGTATGGGGACAGCCTGAAGAAAATCCACTGGAAGCTTTCCTCCAAATATAACAAATGGCTTACCAAGGAAACCAACGCGTCATCGGAGAAGGAATTCTGGCTGCTTTTAAACCTTGAAGAGATCGAAGGAGAGGCTGATGCTGTTCTGAACATAGAAGACAGAACCATAGAGGTTTTTGTTTCCCTGGCAAGGGTATTTCTTAGCGCAGGAATTGTCCTGAAGCTCTGCTTTTTCAGAAAAGACCAGGTTACCCTGGAATATGCCGATCTAAATGGGTTTGAACAGCTTTATGAATTAATGTCCTTCATGCCCTTTGATCAAAGGGTTTCATTCGCGGAAGTGATGAATTTCTTCATCGACAGTATGCCCGAACGGCAGAGTGTGATGGTTTTTTCTCCGGTGATCGACGAGAACCACTTGGATTGTCTGCATAAAATGCATGTCAACGGCCATGACGTTTCCCTGTTCTATTGTGCAGTTTCAGAGGGTGATATGAAGAAAGAGGTTGAAAAAGCGCTTCAGGAAGAAATGGGTGAACTGGGTATCCGGGTTGTCAATCTCTTGGAAAATATGAAAGTCTTCGATGAAGACAAAACGGCAGCTGGTTGAAAGGGAGATTTCCAATGAAAAAGAACTTCAGGGATCTTTTGTGTTTGGGGTTAATAGGGGTATTCTACCATTTCGCTATTTTGAAATCGGTGCTGATCCCCATGCATATACCTGTAAAAAGTTGGCAGATACTTTTGTTTGCGCTGGCTGCAATCCTGTTTTTCTTCCTGGTTGAAACACGTCCCGGCCGCATTGTATTTTTCTGTACCGTCGGCCTGGGCGTCGGATATACGGCGTATGTTCTGATTTCAGAGGGGCTTGATGGCCTGTCCGAAGCTTTTCAGCCCTTGGTTGAACTGGGGAAAGCCATGCTGCAAATCGGTTCGGGATATTACAATGAAATGGTTCCGGATGCCCTGCTGATGTGGACCGTCGGGTTGTTTGCGCTGGTGCTGGCCATACCGGTTTACTATTTACTGGTTCCCCGTTTGCGTTTTTATTGGTTAATCGTTCCCGGTTTCGGTCTTTTCATGGTTCTTTGGGGAATGTTCCGGCATGTTGATAAATTTTCCTTTTATATATTCATCATTATTGCAATTGTCTGCTTTATCCAATTCAAATTTATGGTTTATCGCAGGAAAGATTCCGAGCGCAGGGAAATGCCTTCTGGAACAAATAACATTGTTTTTTTCATCCCGGTTGCCATTTTGGTTCTTCTGATAGCCTCTGCGTTTGGAGTTAAGAATATGCCCATTCAATGGCCCTGGCTGGATGAAAAAGTAAATCTCTGGTATTGGACGCTGCACGAAAAGTATAACGTGGATCGTTATGATAAATTCTCCCTGGAGAAAACGGGCTTCGGAGATCCTGCCCGTCTTGGCGGACCGGTGTTTCCCGATTACACCCCTATCATGGTTGTAAAATCACCCTCCCGTGTATATCTGCGCGGTGCGGTTTATGATGAGTATACCGGTGTGGGCTGGAACAAAACGGAGCAGGGAGAACTGGCCGATACCAGCGATCGTGCCATGGATCTGCTGGAACTGCGTTATGGATGGAAGGCTTCCAGTGTGAATATGGGTCTTCTCAACCTAAGGGCATACAGAGAATATCTGGAGCAGAGAGATACCGCTGTTATTCAGCAGACCACCACACAAACAGAAACACAAAACGGTGAAATAGTGTTAATTACGAGCACCACCGGTGGGAATCCTGGTAAGGAAGAAATATTGGAAACCGTAAAAACAAATTCCGGGGAGTATTTGAATTTTCTGCGAGCGCAGCAGATCCCGCAGATTTTAAACAAGCTTCATCCCGAAGAGTTCATAACCGTAAGACACCTTCAGGTCAGGACCAAAACCCTGTTTACACCTTTGAAAACCTATGTACCGATCAACGGGCTGCCAGGTTACATCCTGACCGAAAGCCCCGAGGGGACCTTTGAAGCCGATATCAGGCTCCCGAAGGAAAGTGAATATATTTATAACTACATTCAGCCTGCGTATGGCATGGACGTATTGAATAAATATTTCCTGTCCAGCGAGCCCGGAGCATATCAGCGTTTTCTTGAAACAAACGACGACATTATCGAAAACCTGGAGGACTACGGGATTGTCAATGTAGAGAATGTAAGAAAAGAGATGGAGAATCTCCTGGAGGTATATCAGGACCTGGAAGATTATCGCAATAAGATTTACAGCCGCTATACAAAACTGCCTGAAGCCATCCCGCAGCGGGTGCTGGATATGGCATTCAATATAACACAGGGCGAGCAGACAACCTATTCAAAGGTTCGTGCGCTGGAAAAATATTTACGTGAAAACTACACCTATACCCTCAGACCGGGTGTTCCTCCCGAGGACCAGGATTTTGTCGACTATTTCATGTTCGATGGCAGGGAGGGCTACTGCTCCTATTTTGCCAGTGCTCTGTGCATCCTTACCCGGGCGGCCGGGATACCGTCGCGATATGTGGAAGGCTTTGTAATGCCTGAAAAGCCGGATAGAAACGGGTTTTATCATGTGACGAACCAGTATGCCCATGCCTGGGTGGAGGTTTATCTGGAAGGTTCGGGATGGATATCGTTTGAACCAACTCCGCCATACGCAGGAGCGATGAATTTCCTCGTATCACTGGAGGAATCCGAAGGGACGGGCTATTACCAGGAATTACCTCCCGAAATTCCCGATCAATATCAATATATGCCGGGCAATTTTCCGATGGATATGGATTTTACAGTCGGAGACAGTACCGATATCACATCCGGCATCGTTCTTATATGGGCAGGAGCTGTCATTCTTGCGTTCATACTGCTGAACCTGATGGTCATCCTGTTATACCGGCTGATCCTCCGGCTGATGCCGGCGCAAAAAAGCGTACCCGGGCTATATCGTTATATGGTAAGGCTGCTGCGGCAGGTCGGATGTACGATCCGGCCCGGAGAAACGCCGAAGGATTTTGCGAAGCGGGTGGATGAGCGTTTTCAGTTCATTCATATGACCATGACCGAAATGGTTGAACTGTTTTATAGTGTCCGTTTCGGGGCGCATACGCCCGATAAGAAGTCTTTGAGCAAACTGTTCATCTTTACCCGGGAGGTTAAGGCCAAATCCGGACGGGCCATGTACCTGCACAAGCGGTTCCTGTTCAGAGGTCTGCTGTTCCGAGGGTAAGAATTTTTATTGACAACCCCTTATACATCAGTTTAGAATGGGAAAAGTGATGTTAAGGGAGTGAAAGAATGCCAACGATAAGGAACGATATTAGAAATGTTGCCATTATCGCTCATGTTGACCATGGCAAGACCACACTGGTGGACGCCATGCTGCGGCAGAGCGGTATTTTCAGGGCAAATGAGAAGGTCATGGAACGCGTGATGGATTCCAATGATCTCGAAAGAGAAAAAGGAATCACCATCATGTCTAAAAATACAGCCGTTCAATATAATGGAATGCGCATTAAAATTGTGGATACCCCCGGCCATGCCGATTTTGGCGGTGAGGTGGAACGCATTCTGAAAATGGTGGATGGCGTCCTTCTTCTTGTGGACGCTTTTGAGGGCCCCATGCCGCAAACCCGGTTTGTGCTGCGAAAGGCTCTGAAGCTCAATCTGAAACCCATTGTAGTCATCAATAAGATCGACCGCCGGGAAGCCCGTTCACATGAGGTGATCGATGAAATCCTGGATCTGTTCATCGAACTGGAAGCCAACGAGGAACAGCTTGACTTTCCATATGTTTTCGCTTCGGGCAGGGACGGGATTGCCTTTCTGCAGGATCAGGAGGATGCCGAGGATCTTTCGGCGCTTTTTGACACCATTATCAGGTATGTTCCGGCACCCAAAGGGGATGCCGATGAGCCGCTTCAATTGTTGATTTCTTCTCTGGATTATGATGATTATGTCGGAAGAATTGCCATCGGCAGAATCGAAAGAGGGACGATTACCAAGGGGCAAAGGCTGATTGTTTGCAGGAAGGATGGTACCTGCGAGCCGATCAAGGCAGGGTCGCTGCAGATTTTTATGGGCCTGAAGCGCACCGACGTTGAGCAGGCACAGGCAGGCGAAATCGTATGTCTGACCGGCACTGAAAATATCACCATCGGTGAAACGGTTTGCGAGCCTGAGAACCCCGATCCATTGCCGTTTATTGATCTTGACGAGCCCACAATCTCCATGCAGTTTGTCGTAAACAACAGCCCCTTCGCTGGGCGTGAGGGAACCTATGTCACCTCGAGGCATCTGCGTGCCAGGCTGTTTAAAGAGAAGGAAACAAACCTCAGCCTGAGGGTGGAAGAAACCGACTCACCCGACAGCTTCAAGGTTTCGGGCAGGGGCGAGCTGCATCTGTCCATCCTGATTGAAACCATGCGGCGGGAAGGCTATGAATTCCAGGTTTCCAAACCTGAGGTCATCACCAAAGTGATTGACGGGGAGCTCTGTGAGCCGATTGAATATCTGATCATTGATGTTCCCGAAGATTATATGGGCACCGTCATGGAAAAGCTGGGCGCCAGAAAAGGTGAAATCGCCAACATGCATGCTCCCGATCAGGGCCTGGCAAGGCTGGAATACAAAATTCCCGCCAGAGGGCTGATCGGTTTCCGATCTGACTTTTTGACGGATACCAGGGGAAATGGTATAATGAATCATGTGTTTCATGGCTATGAGCCCTTCAAGGGCGAGGTCAGGGACAGAACGCGCGGCTCGCTGGTCGCATGGGAAACAGGCGAAGCCGTCACATATGGTTTATATAATGCACAGGACAGAGGCGTGCTGTTTATCGGGCCGGGTCAACAGGTCTATGAGGGGATGATCGTTGGTGAAAGCTCCAGAATGGATGACCTGGTCATTAATGTCTGCAAGAAAAAGCATATCACCAACATGAGGGCATCAGGGGCAGACGAAGCATTGCGGCTGGTTCCTCCAAGGCTCATGAGCCTTGAAGCCTGTTTGGAATTTATTGCCGAGGATGAATTGGTGGAGGTTACGCCAAAGACTATCCGGTTAAGGAAAAAAATACTCGACGCCGGCCTGAGGGCCAAGGACCGAAAGAAAAGCGTCTGAGCAGAGCATAAAGACCGTTCGGAACAACGAATTCGCCACCGGGCTCCAGCGATGGAACCCCGTGTGGCTTCGATTGTTATATATGTTTATATGTGAATAAACCGGCTTTCCAGGCCGGCAGCCGGACGGGCGATAAGAATCACGGGTTCAATCCTGTTCCGTTTGAACCTGTGGGAGGGTGGAGCGATGGAAAAACCCAGGAAAAAGAAAAGATGGTTTTTACGGTTCCTGATATTTGCAGTTGTCTGCATGGTTTTATTTTTATCCGCAGCCTATCTGTCTTACAGCTATCTGACCCAATATGGAATAGAGTATGTGGAAACCGGGAAAATCGAAATCCCGAAGGAACAACAGGTGGAAATTGAAATTCCCGAAGGATATACCGCTTCCGACATTGCAGAATTGCTGCATAAGGAAGGTTTTGTGGAATACCCGTGGCTATTTAAATTCCTATCCAAGCTGAATGGTTATAATATGGAGTATAAAGCCGGAAAGCATATCATCAGCAGGGAACTGAATTACGAAGGACTGATGCTGGTTCTGACCAATACCCCCATGGCCAGTCCGTCCAAAGACATGCGTGTACCCGAGGGCTTCACGGTAGTAGAACTGCTGGATTATCTTTCCGAACGATCCATGGTCGACCGTGAAAGGTTCGAATCTCTTTGCAAGACAAAGATCAAAAAGTATAAGTTCCTGGAGAACGTGCCCGATCGCACATATCCTCTTGAAGGGTACCTGTATCCCGATACCTATAAGATTGAGCTGGAATGGAAGGAAGAGGAGATTGTCGACAGGCTGCTTTCCGAGTTTGATTCCATTTTCAAGCCCGAATGGTATGCCAGGGCGGATGAGCTCGGGATGACTGTAGATGAGGTGGTCACGCTGGCTTCCATTATTGAAATGGAAGCAAAATACCTGGAGGATTACAAAAAAATCTCCAGTGTGTTCCATAACCGATTGGCCAGCAGGGGTTTCCCCAATCTGGAAACCGACGCTTCCATTCAATATGCCAGAATCATGGCAGGCCTGGGCAGGATTCAGCTGGTCACGTTTAAAGACCTGCAAATTGACAGTCCATACAATACTTATACGTATCAGGGGCTTCCCCCCGGACCCATTTGTTCACCAAGGGCCGATGCCATAGAGGCGGCGCTGTACCCCGAAGATACCGACTATTATTTCTTCTTCTCTCCGCCGGATGGAACGGTGATCTATAATGAGACCCTTACCGGGCATAACAGGGATCTGGATGCACACGGAATGAGATAGAACTGAACAAACTGATGAAAGCGATAAACCAGAAGCCGGAGAATGCAGTATAAAGCTCTGGTTTCTTTCTTTTTTTACCACTGGGCGGTGCCAACGTACCTTGGCAAATTTTTACCACGGGCGGGGCCCAGGTCCCTTGGCTGAATTTTTCCACGGGGACAGGTTCCTTGGCTCAATTTGACCACTGGGCGGGGCCCAGGTACCTTATTTTGAACTTACCACGAGGTTAGGTACCTTAGCTCAGATGAGCCATTTGCCATAATCATTAACACAAGGTTACAAATGTTTTAATAGTCAGAATGGCACCCTGCCCAAGTGTTTGTAACAAGCATCTTCAGGAGGATACAAGAATTTGGAAAATGAGATTAATTACCCTCACATCCTCAGTTACCTGAATGAAGTGATAAAACAAGAGGATCCCCTGTTGAAGGAAATGGAGGAGTATGCGCGAAATAACCATATTCCCGTTATCCAGAGAGAATCCAGTCGCTTCCTGGAGGTGTTATGCACTCTATCAAAGCCGGGAAAAATCCTGGAAATCGGTACGGCAATTGGATATTCCTCCATACAATTGGCCAGGACAATGGGTGGGAAGGGAATTGTCGACACGATTGAACTGGATGAAGACAGGGCGGATGAAGCAGACAGATATATCAGAAGGGCAGGCCTTGATAAAATAATCAGAGTTTTGCGGGGAGATGCAACTGAAGTACTGCAATGTCTGGAACACCCTTACGATTTTATTTTTTTAGATGCAGCGAAAGGCCAGTATTTTGAATTTCTTCCACATTGCCTTCGTTTACTGAATAAAGGAGGCCTTCTTGTTTCCGATAATATCCTGTATAGGGGAATGGTTACGAAGGAAGGCTTTATAGAGCACAAGCACAGAACGATCACTGTAAAGCTGAAAGCATATATTGATGCGCTGATGTCGAATGAAGGACTGTTGACCAGTGTTATTCCAATTGGAGATGGTATGGCTGTCAGTATTAAAAAGGTATGACGCAGGGGAGTAGGGTGACTGGGCTCCGCCCAGTGGTAAAAAATAAGGTATGAGACAGGGAACCCAGGTGCCGGGGTTCAGTCCTGTGGTTTAATTTAACCAAGGTATTTATCTCCTATGTTGAGATTTACCAGGGAACCTGTCCCCAGTGGTCAAATTAAGCCAAGGTACCTGTCCCCAATGGTCAAATTGAGCCGAGGTACCTGGGATGCGCCTAGTGGCTGATAGAATGGAGAAGGATGATATGACGATTGAATTACTTGCGCCTGCAGGCAACATGGAAAAACTGCAAATGGCGATATTATATGGTGCAGACGCCGTTTACCTTGCAGGTGAGCGTTTCGGCCTGAGGGCCGGTGCCGGCAACTTTTCGCAGGATGAACTGAAGGAAGCGCTGGAGTATGTACACCGCCGGAATAAAAAGGCTTATGTGACCATGAACACCTTGCCCCATAATCAGGATTTTACCGGTATGGAGAGCTATATTCGATATCTTGAACAGGTAGGCGCGGACGCGGTGATCGTCTCAGACCCCGGGGTGTTTTCATTGGTGCGGGAAACAGCGCCGCAACTGCCTGTGCATATCAGCACGCAGGCCAATGTGACCAATACCCATAGCGCCAGGTTCTGGCAGAAGCAAGGTGCGGCAAGAATCATCGCCGCCCGGGAACTGTCCCTGAAAGAGCTGTCCGACATTCATCACGAGCTTCCTTCCCTTGAGTTAGAGGCCTTTATTCACGGAGCCATGTGCAT
>JAEZBW010000304.1 GCA_023426765.1 Bacillota bacterium | reverse complement strand
GGCCTGGACCCAGTCGTCGGTCCAGTCGTAGACCACCAGTTCCGCGTCGTCGCCAAGGGCGTCAAGGGCATCGATCTGGGAGGGGTGGTAGAGCCAGAGCACGTAGCCGTCAGGAAATCCGACAGCCTTGGCGTAGCGCCGCAGTTGGGCGAGCCAGGCCCGGCGATTGGCCCGGTCAAGGGAGGGGAAAGTCCGCCGACCCGGCCAGGGCCACAGCGGCGACGCCAAGTGGAAATCGTGATCAAGTTCCGTGGGGCTGCCGTTCAGACTCCGGCGGTACCGTCCGCCGCGCGGGGCGAAAAGCCCGGACACGTCCTGGACGATCTCGGTGATGGGCAGGGGGGGCTCCACATAAAGGGTTCGCGGCGAGCGTTCCAAGCGGGACAATTCGTATAACAGCCGTTGCTTGCGTTTCCAAAGCGTGGACCATGGATCCCAACTGAGGCAGATGACGCCCGGCAAGCGGCCGCCGGTTGTCCCCGGGCCCTGCCGCAGCCGCCAGCCGCCGCGCATCGCGTTGCCGACGCCCTGGGCCGTGAGGAGATTGGCCTGCCCCCAGGCGGATTCCACTGTTCCGGATTCGACCAGGGGGCCGCCGCCCCAGGTCCGCAACACAGCCCCGCTGGCAACGTGTCTGGCCCAGGACGACGCTCGGTCGCGCGCCTGATCCGCCGGCCAGACGACGTTGTGGCTTCTGACGACGATGGACCGGGGATCGTCCTTGGCCCCGGAGACCCGCAGCGTATCCCGGGCTTCCAGGAATTGTCGCCCGGCAACGAGTTCCCTGCCCCAGACCGCGTTGTCGTGCTCCAGCGACAGCCGCCAGCGCTTGGTGCCGGCAACGGGTTCGAGGCGTCCGTCGGCGCCGGTAGGCGCGTGCCAGGCCTGTCCTTCCTCGCGCCACAGCGGGGACCAGCAGTTGGCTTCCTGATTGCGGCCTCGGGCCAGCTCGCCATATTTTCCGGTTCCCGGACCGAGGGGATAGCGGAACAGGTCGTGCCCTTGCCAGGAGACTTGGCTCGGCGTGATGCCCGGTTCAGTGGTGTAGCCGGCCCCTTCGCGGCCGGCCCCGAACAGGGCGAACCAGTGCTTGCGCCGGATCGCCAGCAGGGCCGAATTTCGCAGATGCACGGTGCCGGGGCTGGGCGGTTCAAGGGGGCCGGAAGGCACGGGAATGGCGGCGGCGAGGGTCAGCCAGACAGCGGCGAAGGCATTGTAGACGCTGAGATGGTGGTAGTCGTACCACCCAGCCCGCCGCTCCACCGCAAGGGGGTTGAGAACCAAGGGCCACCAGCCCTCGTCGGACTGAAACCCGTCCAGCCGCGCCAGGAGCTTCGCCGTGGCCCAGCGGCAGTTGGCGGCGAGATCGGGGTTGAACTCGGCCGCCGCCCGCAACAGATAGATAGCGCAGACGTAGCCGAAAATCTGGCCCTGACCGCGCCCCAGGGCGTTCATCTCGCCGTCCGGTCCGGTGATGGCCAAAAGCCAGATGGCCGCGTTGCGCACCGCCCAGGGAACGGACGGATGACGCGAGAGCATGCGGTGCAGCAGGCAGGCGGTATAGGCGTGGTATTGGCTGGGCAGACTCCTGTCCTTGACGTCCTCGATGCCGCCGTCGGGTTTTTGCGCCTCCAGCACATAGGTCAGCCAACCTTGGGCCGCCTGCAAATCGCGCTGGCGACCGAGGAGGTCATGTCGTTTGAAATGAGCCAAGGCCCGCATGGCCACCCAGTTGACGGCCCAGTGGGCATTGGTCTTCCAGCCCTGCAGGCTGGCGATCCAGAGGTTGTCGGGCGGGCCGTCTTTCTCCCGTTGCAGGAGACAGAACGTCTCAATGGAGGCGAGGTTGTTGAAGTCCCAATGATAGTCCCATTTTCCCGGCGCGTACTCGTCCCGGGCGGTGCGAAGGTGAAAGGCCATGGCCGACAGGGCGGCCTCGCGCAGGGCCGGGTCCGGCCTTGCCGCGTGGCGCAGGGCGCAACACCAGGCGAAATGGGTCGTGCCGTAGTGCTCGCCCGGCACGGCGTTGTCCAGCGGATCACGCAGGCCGCCCTGGTCATAGCCGGGTTCCGGCCTCTGGCAGCGCCGCAGCCAGGAAAGGGCCCTGTCGGCGCGTTCGAGCAGGTCGTCGGGCGTCGGGGCCTTGTCGGGAGGCAGCATGGTCATGGGCGCTCCGCCAGCGTTTGCAGGTACACTTCCTGATAGGCGGCGCACATGGACCGCTGATCATAGTGGTTGGTCACATAGTTCCTGGCCGAGCATCCCAGGCGCTGGCGCAGGGAGGCGTCCGCGAGCAGGGAGCCCAGGGCGGCGGCCAGCGCATCCGCGTTGTCCGGCGGGACGAGCAGGCCATTGGGCTCTTCCCGGGAGGGGGCGACGATGGGCGGCATCCGGCCGACCGACGTCGCCGCCACGGCCCGGCCGGCGGCCATACCTTCGAGCAGGGCGAAGGGCAGACCTTCCGAACGCGACGGCAGGACCAGTACGTCCAGGCCGGCCATGATTTCCGGTATGTCCGGCCTGGCCCCGAGAAAATGCGTCCGGGGCGAAAGCCCCAAGGCCTTGGCCCGGCCGCGCAGGTCTTCCTTGAGGCTGCCCTCGCCGATGAAGGCAAGCGCGGCGACGGGATAGGCGCGGGCAAGCCGCGCGAAAGCTTCGAGGAGCACGTCGGGCCCCTTGATTTCCTCAAGGCGGCCGACCATGCCGATCAACAGCGCTTCGGGGCAGAGGCCGAGTTCCATCCGCGGAACCCGGCCATCGGCGGCGGCGAAACGTTCGATGTCCACGCCGTTTTCGATGACCAGCAGTTTGTCCGCCGCCACGCCGTCCTTGGCCAGGCTCGCGTGGGCCAGTTCGGGAGAGACCGCCACAAGCCTGCGCACGCCCCGGCACAACAGCCGCTTTTCCAACCGCCGGACTGGCCGGGCGTCGATATAGTGGCGGCTGTGTTCGGTCATGACCACGGGCAGGCCCAGGAGCGCCGCGGCGGTCACGGCGTAGGCCAGGCTGGCGAGGTCGTGGGCATGGAGCAATTGCAGATCAAGGGCTTTGATCCGTTTGACAAGGCGCAGGCAGGCCAGGGGATCGAACGGCGTCTGGCGTCGTTTGATCAGCTCGACGGGAATGCCGTGCCGCAGCAAGGGTTCCACATTGTCCGTGATGGCGTCGAAGCAGAGGATGCGGCACTGCGCCCCCCGGTTCTCCATGGCGATGGCGAGGGTCTGGGCCAGCCGTTCCGCGCCGCCAAAGCCCATGTCGAGAATGAGGTGGGCCAGCCGCAAGCCGGCAATACGCGGCGCGGCCGCCGCGTGGACCATCTGGCGACGCGGCGGCGGGGAGGCGTTCCGGGATGGCGTGGTGTTCATATTTGCTCCCGCGACTTTCGCAAGTCGCCAAGACGCCAGCGGAGCTTCTGGACGGTCAGGGCCAGCCACCCCTTCCAGGTCAGGGGAACCATGACCCGCCACAGTTCCTGGGGCTCGCAGCGCCATTCATATTTGTGCGGCGTGGACCCAACGCCGAAATCGAGCCAGGATAAGCCGTTTTGAATGGCTTCGCCGATGATGGCGAAATTCAGGATATGGCCAGGTTGGTATTTTGCATAACCCATATGATACTCGTGGGCGTAGATGAGCACCGTGTCCTTGTGTTCCATGGTGACGGCCACGGCGGCGATCTCGTCGCCAAACTGTTGGAAATGCATCCTAATTGGGAACGCATTTTGCAGTAATTGAAGAAGGAACGCTTTTTTTCCAGGTTCAGTCAGTACGGAGACATTGGCCTGCCCCTGCCAAGTATGGCGAGCAAACGCCGCCGCCATGCAAAAGGTCTCGTCCCAATTGTCCTCGGTCAGACGGACGGTCTGGACGCGCACGTTGTCCTGGCCGAATATTTTGTTCACTCTGTTGACGGTGTAGCGCAGATCCTTGCGCGTTCCCTTGGACAGGGTGGCCAGAAAGGCTTCTTCGCTCTCTTCCAGTCGCCTGCCGAAGTGCAGAATGTCGAACCGCGCCAGTCGGGATGGACATTGGGGCAAAACGTTGTCCCGGTGCAGGGCCGGAAAACGTCTGAAGTCGACAAGATCAACGGTTTCAGGGAAGTCATGGGGAGCCAGCGGCGGCATGGTCCCGGTTGTTCCGCCGAGGGGGCCGGCGTTTGATCGGCGCTGCTGGCCCAGGCAGGCGGCAACGACGAGGCCATGGCGTTTTGTCAGGCAAAGCGGGAGCGCGACGTCGCCGTGGCGCAAAACGACGGTCTTGCCGCTGTCAGCGGCGGCGCAGGCCCTGAGCCATGCCGGGGCATCCGTGACGCTGCCGCCGCCGCCGACGCTTTCCAGGCCTTCGATCGACCAGCCCACTCAAGCCCCCCTGGTTGTGTGGAGCCAATCAAGGCCCCCGGTGCATGCCGCCAGAAAATAGGCGCGGTCAAATCCGTCCCCGACCAGACAGAGCCGGGCGTCCAGGCGGCGCAGCAGCCGAGGGTCGCTGGCGGCGCCGTTGCCGCCGAAGCGAGTGGTCACGGCCAAGCCGATGCCTGCCTTCTCCAGCAGGTCGGCGTAGCCGGTCGGGGTCCGGCCGCTGGGATAGGCGAACGAGTCGGCCGCCTGGCCCACTTCCTCCACAATCCGCCGTTTTGACGCCGTGATTTCCTCCAGGGCCAACTCCGGCTCCACTTCGTCCAGCAGCGGGTGGGTCAGGCAGTGCGGGCCAAAATCCACCAGCCCCGAGGCGGCCATGGTCCGGATCTGATCCCAGACGAGCATGGCCGGCCGGGCCTCCTGGCGAACAGGGAGCCGTTCCAGGAACCGTTCGCGCGCTTTGACCCCAAGGCGGTACATGGGGCCTCGGATAAAGGCCTCCACC
>JAEZBW010000217.1 GCA_023426765.1 Bacillota bacterium | reverse complement strand
GATGGGTGTCATCTTCCTGATGTTTGGCGTGGGGCTGCATTTTTCCTTTCAGGATTTGTGGCGCGTTCGCGATATCGCCGTCCCTGGCGCGCTGATCCAGACGGCCTTTGCTACCCTGATTGGGTTTGGCCTGACCCGCTTTTGGGGTTGGACCCCTGCCGCCGGGATTGTGCTGGGTCTCTCGATCTCGGTCGCCAGTACGGTGGTGCTGCTGCGCGGGCTGATGGATAACTCGCTGCTAAACACCTCCCACGGTCAGGCTGCGGTGGGCTGGTTGGTAATGGAAGACATTCTCTCGGTGTTGATTTTGGTGCTGATGCCGGCGCTGGTTAGCAGCCAGGGTGGTTTTGATTGGACCGCGCTGGTGCTAACGGTGGTGAAGGCGGTGGCTTTTGCCGGGATCATGTTCTTCATTGGCACGCGGCTCATTCCCTGGCTGCTGCAGCGCATTGCCTCTACCCGCTCGCGCGAGCTGTTTATCCTTGCCATTCTGGCCATCACTCTGGGAACGGCCATGGGCGCGGGCGAGCTGTTCGGTGTTTCGCTGGCGCTGGGGGCGTTTGTGGCGGGGGCCATCGTCAGCCAGTCGCACCTCAGCCATCAGGTAGGCGCCGATGTGCTGCCGTTCCGCGAGGCGTTTGCGGTGCTGTTCTTTGTCTCAGTCGGCATGCTGGTCAACCCGGTTATTCTGATGCAGAACATCGAGCAGGTGGTTTTGCTCACACTGCTGATTGTGATCGGCAAAGGGCTGATCGTTCTGGCGATGGGGCTGATTTTTCCCCGCCCGGCAAAGACCTTTTTGGTCGTCGCGGTCGGTCTCAGCCAGATTGGCGAATTCTCCTTCATTTTGGGCAGCGCAGGGGTAAACCTGGGGCTGCTCAGTGCCGATCAGTACAGCCTGATCCTGGCTGGGGCGCTGGTATCGATTACGCTCAACCCGCTGATGTTCCGCGCGCTGCCGTTTTTGGAGCGTACGATACAGCGCGCTGGTGGATTGTGGCGCAAGCTCGACTCGCACAAAGATGTGCCGCTGCCGCCCGAGGACAAGCTCCAAGACCACGTGGTGATCGTTGGCTACGGGCGGGTTGGCAAGAACCTGGCGAAAATCCTGGAATCGCTGCAAGTGCCTTATCTGCTGATTGAATCGGATATGGAGCGGCTGGAAGAATTTGACGGCGCGGAGGAAACAAGTGCTCCGGTGCTTTTTGGCGATGCTGCCAATTCCGAGGTGATTACCCATGCACGATTGAACCTTGCACGTATCGTCGTAATTACCATCCCCGAAGAGTCTAGCTCCGCGATGATTGTATCGGCTATCAAAGCAATCAACCCAGGCCTGCCCGTGATCACCCGCGCATCGACCGAGCTCGGCATGCAGGAGTTGGCAAAGATGGGCGCGGACCACGTGGTGCAGCCGGAGATGGAAGGCAGTCTGGAGATGATCTTCCACACCCTGATCAAGATCGGCTACCCGCTGCGCGAGACGTTTGAGTACGTTGAAACCATCCGGCGTGAAAATTACCAGATGGGTTCGCCCGAGGCGGAGAATCGATCGCTGCGGACGCTGCTGCTGGCCTCGGATAACATTCAGATCATCTGGGTGGTACTGCACGAAGACAGCCCGTTGATCGGCAAGACGATTTTAGAGGCAAACATCCGCGCGCAGACTGGGGCTTCGGTAGTCGCTATCATCCGCCAGCATCACATTATCCCTAACCCCAAGTCGCTCACCGTGTTCGAACCCGGCGACCGCATCGGCCTGATTGGTGAGGACGACCAGATTCGCCTGACCGAGCAGCTGGTCAACCGGCAAGAAGTGCAGGCCATGGATCGCACCGAATTTCCCGATACGCTAGAGGCCGCATGACCAACAGCATCACCATACGCCCGTATCAGGGGAGGGACGAAGCATCTCTAATTGCGCTGTGGAACGCCAGCATGACCCATGACCGGATCAACCCGGCGGTTTTCCGCACCAAAGTACTGCTGGACCTCAACTTTTCGCCGGAAGGCTTGCTGGTCGCGGACATTGGCGGCCAGATGGCGGGCTTTGTCCTTTCGCTGTCGCGGCAGGTACCGCAGTTCTTAGACGGGCTGGAGCCCGAGCGGGCGTGGATCACCGCTTTTGGTGTGCATCCCGCGTACCGGCGGCGGGGTGTGGGCCGGGCGCTGTTCGCCGCAGCGATGGAGCGGCTGGCCGCAATGGGCAAAAAAGAGGTGTTCATCGCCCCCTACACGCCCAACTATTTCATCCCAGGCGTAGATGTGGATGCTTACCCCGAGGCGGTGGCGTTCCTGGAGGCAGCCGGCTGGCAGGTGACTCAGCGGCCCATCTCGATGCGGGCGGAAACGACCGGGTTTCAAATCCCAATGGAGATTACAGCGCGGGAAGCGGCGCTGGCTGCCGAGGGGTACTGCGTGCGCCCTGTGCAGCCCGGCGATATCCCCGAGCTGATGCAGTTTCTCGCGCGGCATTTTGGCTGGGACTGGGTGCGCTTTGCCCAGGACTACCTGCTGGAGCTGTACGGCCCCGGCTCTGACCAGATCTGCTTCCTGGTCGCCACGCACACGGATGCCCAGGGTGAGCGTATTGTTGGCTACTGCCAGCAGCGGCGCGAGCGCTTTGGCCCCTTTGGCGTAGACCCCAGCCTGCGCAGCAAGGGCATCGGGCGGGTGCTGCTGTTCCGCTGCCTGGCCGAGATGCTGACAAAGGGCTTCCACTCTGCCTGGTTCCTGTGGACAGGCAAAGACGCGGCCCGGCTGTATTCGCAGGCAGGCTTTCAGCAAGTGCGCCAATTCGCTGTGTTAAGGTACAGCATATAGGAAAAAAGCTTAACACAGAGTTCACAGAGTTTAAAAGAGAGGACAAAGAGATTTTTATTTAATCTCTTTG
>JAEZBW010000163.1 GCA_023426765.1 Bacillota bacterium | reverse complement strand
GGCATTACACAATACGATGCCCCTTTGCCTGATTTTATCAAGAGGCATATGATCCAGTCCGCTGCTGGTGAGCTGGATGAAATGAATATCAGGGAAGTCTTCAATGTCCTGTACCGAAAGCAGCCGGTTGCAAACGATAGCCTGGGATTTTAAAAAAGTATCCGGTATCCGGTCCGCATCATCCCGGCAAATGAATATTTCGTATCCCATTTTCGTGATGCGATCGGTTTGCTGCTGGGAAAGCTTACAGGCATCGGTCATCAGAACATACTTCATCATGCTGCGCTCTTTTCTTTTTGCGATAGGTCTTTTGTCTGCAGATATTTCTCCTGCTTTCCGGTTTTCCCTCATCGAACCGGCAAGGGCCGGGCGGTACCTCTTTTCCGGGAATGCCTGCAGCCGGGGGGATGTTATAACAGCCTTGCATCAGAAAAATCTTGAGGATCGTCATGAAAAATATCTTTACATCCAACCGGAAGCTGATGTTTTCAACATAAGTCTTATCCAGTGCAAGCCTTTTTTCCCATGGAAGCTCCTTACGCCCGCTTATCTGTGCCAGACCCGATATTCCGGGAAGTACGTCAAACCGCGTTCTGAACTCCTCAGGGTAATCCTCCAGCCTGAAGGGCTGCCAGGTTAAAGTGGGGCGGGGCCCAATCAGGCTCATTTCTCCCTTTAGAACATTCAGCAGCTGCGGGATTTCGTCCAGGCTTGTTTTTCGAAGGAAAGCACCCACTCTTGTGATCCGGGAATCTCCCTTGCATGACCATACCGGTGTCCCCGTTTTCTCTGCGTTTACAATCATCGTTCTCAGTTTGTAGATGGTAAAACATCTCCCTTTGAAGCCAAGCCTTTGCTGTTTGAAAAATGCTGGACCCTCCGATTCAATCCGTATGGCGGCCGCCGCCATCAGGATGATGGGAGAAAGCAGAACCATCAGAAAAATTGAAAACATGATATCCAATATGCGTTTTACCATGAAGTATTGTTTCATCCGTACCTACCCTGTACTTCTGCGTCTGTTCCGTGGTGGAAACCTCACGGATGGTTCTTTCCAGACCTTCACCGTTTACCTTTTCACAGGCGGACAATTGAAATGGATTTCTTCGGCATTGGGTTGGCATGGCTTCGCCCTTCCGTTCTTCAGGAACGGGAAATCCACTTCCTGTCATCCTGCTCTGCACACTGGGCCGAAACACCATGTACAGCCTGAGAATTTATGCTCGTTTCATCATATGACGCAAGTTAACATAACGATACTGTTCCATTACAGAGCTCCCTGACACATGGAGGTAACATAATAATGCTCCAAACATATATTGCTATGAGGACAAATAGTTTTTCATCTTTTATGCCGGAGGTTATACCGTGGAATTAAGAGATTTTATTCATATTCTGATCAAAAGGATCTATGTCTTAGTTTTTCTGCCGCTTTTTGCAGGCCTTGCTGCCTACTTGTTCTGTACTGTATTCCTGACACCTGTTTATGAAGCCCATGCCACAGTTTATGTCATATCCAAAAATGCCGATCCGCAGGCGGGGTATTCAAATGCCGACCTGGTTGTAAGCCAGCAGCTGGTGAAGGATTATCAGGAGTTTATTAAAAGCCGGGTGGTCATTGAAGCCGTACTGATTGAAATGCATCTGGAAAACGTCTCGTATGAAAACCTGTCCCAGCGCATCACCGTAAAAAGGAAAAATGAGACACGAATCCTGGAGATTTCGGTAAGGGACACCAATCCCCAACTGGCCAGGGACATTGCCGAAAAGGTGACGATGACCTTCAAGGAAAAAGTGGTTGAGCTGATGAACATTGAAAATGTAAATATTCTGGATCAAGCACGGGTTCCGGATTATCCTGTCAGCCCCGACAAGCCCCGGAGCGTTCTGTTCAGCTTCTTTGCCGGGTTACTGGCGGCAATAGGCCTGATTCTTCTGCTCGATTACCTGGACAATACGATCAAAAACTCCGAGGATGTTGAAAAATACTTGAAGCTGGGTGTATTGGGCAGTATCCCCTCGTTTGCAAATGAAAAAAAAGAGCCGTATGATGAGGAAACTTCTGATGTCCGGGGCGATGGGGCTTCCGACCGGAACTCTCCGGAAATGTAAACCGATGACGACAGAAAGGTTGAGATCGAATGTTCAATGGAAAATGCATTTTAATTACCGGAGGAACCGGTTCGTTTGGAAATGCGGTCCTAAAAAATTTTTTACAGGAGGATGTAGGAGAGATCCGCATATTTTCCCGTGATGAGAAAAAACAGGACGATATGCGCAGGGAGATTGACAGCAGCAGGGTCAGGTTTTATATCGGGGATGTGAGGAATGAGAAGAGCGTTTTCCATGCCATGGAGGGGGTGGATTATGTGTTTCATGCCGCAGCCCTGAAGCAGGTTCCTTCCTGTGAATTTTTCCCCATGGAGGCTTTCCTCACCAATGTGGCCGGCACTGAAAATGTGCTGAACTGCGCGATCATCCATAAAGTGAAGAAGGTTGTCTGCCTTTCCTCCGATAAGGCTGTGTACCCGGTGAATACAATGGGACTTTCGAAGGCGATGATGGAAAAGGTTATGGCCGCAAAGGCGAGGACATTGTCCGCCGGTTCGACCACTCTGTGCGCAACCCGTTATGGAAACCTGATTTGCTCGAGAGGTTCGGTCATTCCAACCTTGATAAGCCAGATAAAAAAAGGGATGCCGTTAACGGTAACCGACCCCGGGATGACACGGTTTCTGATGACCCTGGAGGAAGCCGTTGAGCTGGTCCTTTTTGCTTTTGAACATGCGGAGCAGGGAGATATTTTCGTGAAAAAATCATCCTCTGCTTTGCTGGGTGATCTGGTGCAAGCCCTGATAGAACTGTTCGATGCCCCTGACCCTGTGAAGATCATTGGTTTGCGCCATGGTGAAAAATTGTATGAAACGCTGCTGACCCGGCAGGAAATGTTTCATGCGGAGGATATGGGGAATTTTTACCGGATCCCGCTGGATACCCGAAGCCTGAACTATAACACTTACAGCGTTGGTATGCAGCACAGCCTGCAGCTTTTGGACGAGTATCATTCACAAAATGCCGCCAGGCTGAATATATCGGAAATAAAAGAGCTTTTACTGCAGCAGGAAGAAGTTCGCAGGGCACTGGAAGAGCGTCGGGAAATGTCCCCGAAAAAGGATGTTTCAAGCCGATTTGCGCAGTAAGCCTGCGAGATGATGCCTGCATTTCGTTGCTTTTAGAAACTGCCGCAAACTTAACAATTTCAATCGGACGGAGATGGTGTAATGACTGAAACAGCTATGAATATAAACGAATTGGACAGAATTTCTGAAGAGGCCTTTAAAGTTTTCCGGTCCAATATCGAGTTTCTGCAAGTGGATAAGAAGCTGAAAACCCTTACCATAACAAGCAGCATTCCCGATGAGGGGAAGTCCACCACGGCGTATTACCTTGGTGCAGCGATGGCCCAAAACGGATCAAGGGTCCTGGTTGTGGATGCGGATCTCCGAAAGCCTTTATTCCTGAAGAATTTAAAAACCGAGAGCACAAAGGGCTTATCAAATTTCATTTTAGGCCGCTGCACTCTGGAGGAAATCATCCATAAAACAGCGGTTCGAAACCTCTGCTATGTCACTTGCGGCGTAAAACCCCCGAACCCCGTTGAGCTTTTGAACTCACATCGGTTCCGTGATTTCATTTCGGCATCTTCGGAGCAATTTGACATGGTCATTTTTGATACTCCGCCGCTTGGGAGTGTGATTGATGCGGCTGTTATCGCTTCAAAAACCGATGCAACCATCATGGTCATTCAACCGAAGAAGGTAGATTACAAGCTTGCGCAGTCCGTTAAGGGTCAGCTTGAAAAGGCGAATGCCAGGATCCTGGGGGTGGTTTTGAACCGTGTGGATAAGTCCCGCAATCATAAACAGTACTATTATCTGAATGACTATTACGGCGGAAAGCCTTCCAGGGCTCCGATCAGGGAGAGAAAGCTTCGACAGGAGAATACACGATGATCGATATTCACAGCCACATTATTTACGGAGTTGATGATGGTTCTCCCAGTATCCAGGAGTCCCTGCGAATGATTCTCGAAGCCGAAAGGCTGGGATTTGATACGGTGTTCGCCACCCCGCATCTGCAGGGCGGCCTGGCTTATTTGAAAAAGACCACCGGTCATTTCCTGGATCTGAGAAAACGGGTAGAGGGCTGCGGTATTCGGCTTTTGCTGGGTTATGAGGTAATGATAACACCAAACTTACCCCTCGCCCTTTTTCTGAACAAAAACATCCTGCTGGACAACACGATGCATCTGCTGCTTGAGCTTCCCTGTGATTCCATTCCCGTATACTGCCAGGATATATTGTATCAGCTTCGCCTGCAGGGTATTGTGCCCATACTGGCCCACCCGGAAAGAAATGTCTGTTTCGCAAAAGAGATGGATAAATTTTTAAAGCTCTCCGATAACGGCTGTTTGGTTCAAATGGATGCCGGAAGCATCCTCGGTGATTATGGGCATACAGCAAAAAGCTTTGCCAAGAAATTAATCCGGCAGAACAAGGTGAATTTCATCGCCTCCGACGCCCACCGCCCGCAGGATTACACCACCCGGTACCCACGGGCTTTCAACACGGTTGTTTCATGGGCAGGAGAGGAATATGCAAAAAAATTGTTTTTAGACAATCCGAAAATGATTTTCCAGGGAAAGAACAATGAATGATGCCGGACAAATTGTCACCTCTTTCAGAAAATTCTCATATTATGTTAACAAAGGAATTTACTTTGGAAGGAGTTGAGCTATTGATGGTACTTGATCCTTTGTCTTTTACCTTTTGGTCATTTTTTCTGCTGCTGATCGTTCCGGGCTTTATTGCGGCAATCGTATATAAAGAGGTCTGCAAGGTTCGTCAGTGCGGGTGCTGCTGGTTTGTTTCCTATGCCTTGATCTTTGACTTGCTTATTTTAATCATCAACTTCTTCGGGCTGTTCTGGATAAAAGGCATTAAGACAATCTTCAAGCTGCTGAAATCTTTCGAATGCCTGCAATTTACGGCAAAATACGGCCTGCTGGCTATTTTCGTAGGTGTTTTGCTGGCTTTAATCGTGTGCGCGATCCAATGCTGTTACAAAAAGTACTGCCGCAAATAAGCATCCGCCGAAGGAACAGGATCATGGGACAGGGCTGAATCCCCTGTTCCTTCTTTTTGTGCCGGCAGATTTTACATAAAGAACGTTACAATAGAAATTCTCCTGTAGAAATGAGATTGATTTTGGTATATCATTTAGAATATACGCCAAATTTTTTGGGGAAGGAACCATATCATGAAGGAAACAATTTTAACCGATTACCTGAATTCGTTGCAGGAAAACGGCATACCAGGCTGCGACTGTGCCGTGTTTCACAATCACAGGCCTGTTTTCCGTCATATCACGGGGTACACCGACACGGCAAACAACAAGCCATTGACCGGCACAAACACCTACTGGCTGTATTCCGCAACTAAGCTGTTCACCTGTACCGCGGTGATGCAGTTGATGGAGCAGGGGAAAATCGGTCTGGATGTTCCGGTTTCCGAATATCTTCCTGAATATCATATAATGAAAGTGAAGG
>JAEZBW010000142.1 GCA_023426765.1 Bacillota bacterium | reverse complement strand
TAGTTCAACCGAATTACGGTGGATGTCAAGTTTATCAGCAATTTTTACGTTACTCATACCAGATGAACTAAGAAGCAGAATCTTCGCACGCTGCACCTTCTGAGCCTCCTCGGTTCTTGTATTGGTTATTGTTGTTAAGTAATTGACTTCTTTATCTGTTAACTCAAAATTACCGTATTTCTTTGGTCGTGCCATACGAATCTACCCCCATAAAGATGATAGATTCATTATACCACTATTAACATTTTTTGCATAGTTATTTTAAAAACATAATACTAGTTTCTCGACGACATATCACTTTACAATACTGATTAATATTGATTCTATATGTACAAGTCAAGTAATGTATATAAAACTTTTCCTGCTGGATTTCTAGGAATCTGTGAAGTATAGTAAACATTAAATCCTGATTTATTTATATTGGTATTTTTTATTAGGTATAGTTTAATACTCTGTATATCTTCCTTATTGGTAGTATATATTTTCAATTCATCATCCGCGCCATTACAGACACAATCAAATCCGGCATCATTTAATTGTAATTCAACTTCATCCATATTTAAACGATGTCCGTACAATTTTATAAAACGCTTCTTTCTCCCAATAATAAAATAAAAACCATCTTCATCATACTGCGCTAAATCGCCTGTATATAAAATTCCATTATTCTCATCGCCCATTGACAAATCTAAATATGATCTAGCGTAGCCAAGAGATACATTTTCACCACTATAAACCAACTCACCTGTTACATAGGCTTGCTCAATTCTAATATTATTTTCATCAACAAGCCAGAACTCACCATTTGGTATAGCTACTCCTATGCTTCCAGCCTTTTTTATTGCGAAATCGGCAGGTAAATAAGACATTCTTGCGGTAGCTTCTGTTTGACCATACATAGTAAAAAACTTTATTTTCTTTTGTGCACATATTTCAGCAAACTCTAATGCTAACTCGCAAGATAATTTCCCCCCTGCTTGAGTGATATATTTTAAACTCGGCAAATCCATGTGCAAAAAGTCTATCCGTTTTAAAATACCATAAATGTAAGGAACACCACCGAATGTCGTTACATTATTTTTTTTTACTAATGCCCAAAATTTTTTATCAAGCAATGTTTTATCTGTCAAAACAATAGAAGCTCCGTTGAACAAATGAGTATTTATAATGGATAGTCCATAAGTGTAATTCATTGGCATGGTTGTTATCGCTCTATCAGAATGGTTTATTTCAAGATATTTAGTGATTGCTTTTATATTACTTTCGATATTCATATATGATTGCCTTACAAAATTGGGGCTTCCAGTGCTTCCAGAAGTAGTAATTAACTGTGCGAGAGCTTTGTTTATAACATAATTATATGGGGCATTTGTTTTCAATAGGTTATAATCACCATAAGAATATATTATATCAGATCCGGAAATCCGTATATCTTGAGGAATAAAAAAGTATTTTGGTCGATATTTTGATATTAAATTATATAAGTAATTACTACTAATATCATCATTTAATAACACCGGAATGCAACTTTTTCTTAAAATAGCTAGATACCCAATAATACATTCATGCTTATTTTTACAAATTATGAACACCAAATTTCTCGTTTCCAAATAAGTTGCTATTTTTGTAGATAGCATATCTATATCTGAATAACTAAAATTTTTACAATCAGTTATTATAGCTATTTCATTTTTATAACTAAAAATATTCTCAAAAAACAACTTATCTACTGAATTATTTTGAATATCTTTGGTATTCATATCCCACTCTTACATTAGTTGCATTATATGCTTTTGATCTTAATACACACCATGTTCTTTTAGCATCTCGAGTAATGAAGAAAAATTTGAAAGTCTCTCTATATCCACATATTCTACTTTTATCTCTATATTAAATTCTTTCTCGATATTAATAATCATACTTACGAAAAGAATTGAATCAAACTTAAGTTCTTCGATAAAATCACTTTTCATTATTAACTCGTTAGAAAATTCTTCTTCTTCTATTAATTCACTTATAATATTAAGTAATTTTTCATTTACATTTTCCATTATTTTATTTCACCCCATATCAAGCATAGAATCTGAGTTGGATTAGTTTTATAACTTAAAGCACCTAAGATTAAGCGCTTACTTTTAAACTACCATGTTCATTAGATTTAAAAACAATAAAACAACGACAAGAAAGAAGATTAAAATACTTTTATCTAACAACAAATATAACAGCTATAACACATTAGTAAATATCTCAGGTTTTAATTCTTCTTTCTCATCCGAAAATGGGTAAGTATATTGAAAGCTAACTTGAAAGTAATTAAAATTTTCAACTTGAAGTGCACATATTTCAAGAAAAGATTTCTCAAATGCTTTCTTATAATTATAGTCTATTAAACAATAAACTGTGATGTGATATGGTTGATCCTGAATTATCTTAATTTTGCTTAAATTATAATAATGATGTTTAAAGTAAATACCCCTTAGCACTTTACGAAATACTTCGGTACCAAAATATTTAGTATTAATTAGCTTATCTTTTTCTCGCCCTCCACACAAGTTAATAATAGGACTTTCGTTCCCACACATACACTTATCATAACTCAATGTTGCAGCATCACCTAAATAATACTTAAAAAATGGAAATGCTCGATGTAATTTGCTTGTAATAATAACCTCACCCAAAGTATTGCCCTCCTTAATTATGTTACCGTTCTTACTAATTAAATCTAATTTGATATACTCATTATTAATGTGCATATTGCCATACAAACAATCATAGCCAATATTCCAAACCTCTCTGCAACCATACTGATTAATGATTCTAGAATTAAAACATTCCGTAATTTCTTTTATCTCATATTCACATAATTTTTGACTAGTTGATTCAATAAATGATATGTGCAGTTCTCTAACTTTATCAACAAGCTTATTGGTTATAATGAACTCATATAACTTTCGTAATACTAATGTAGTACATAATATCCATCTTGGGCGCATAGTTAATAAATGGTTAAAAATTAAAGACATATCCATTTTTATTGCAGATCTATATCTTACCTTCTTTAAAATTGGATCTATTGGTTCTAAAAGAAGAAAACCATTCTTCATAGTCGCATTTGAGTCAATAGTTTTTCGTTTCTCTATAAGATATTTTGACTCCCAAAGCTTCTCGCTTGGAGTTTTTAATACAGTAAACGGGCGGCCGGTTGAACCAGTTGTGCTCTCGAGAATCCATCTTCTTCCATTGTCAATTATTACTCGATCATAGTTGCCTGAAAGGTATTTTACATCATGAAAAACGTCTAGTAGACATTTACTGTCCATATACGGCATAAAATCTTTAGAAATATATTCTCTTATATTATTCTCGATAATGTTCTTCGTTACTACCGGTGTATTTGAATAAATTTCTTCTATTGTATTACAGTTAATAGGGTCTTTAAAGTATTTACTATAAAAAATATTATTATCCTTTAAATAACTTATATGGCTCACTAAACCTTCTTTGGTCATTTTTTACCTCTCATGTTATATTCCGAATAACATTCTGTTTAGCCTTTTGATATTAAGAATTGTTTTGCTCAATAAACGACTCGTTTTTTAGTTGCTTAATATGCTTTTCAACAGAGCTGTCAGTTTTATTTCTTAGTAGCATGGCCTCGCCTATAATGGATCATTGCTAGTACATCATTTTTTAAATGAATAGGCAAATTTTAAATTACTATATCATCCATCTTGTATTTCCATCGATAAACCACTGGTTGCTTGTTGACTTCATCCATGTATTGGTAGAT
>JAEZBW010000139.1 GCA_023426765.1 Bacillota bacterium | reverse complement strand
TAGTTCAACCGAATTACGGTGGATGTCAAGTTTATCAGCAATTTTTACGTTACTCATACCAGATGAACTAAGAAGCAGAATCTTCGCACGCTGCACCTTCTGAGCCTCCTCGGTTCTTGTATTGGTTGTTGTTAAGTAATTGACTTCTTTATCTGTTAACTCAAAATTACCGTATTTCTTTGGTCGTGCCATACAAATCTACCCCCATAAAGATGATAGATTCATTATACCACTATTAACATTTTTTGCATAGTTATTTTAAAAACATAATACTAGTCAAATACAACTTCCCATTTTTCATTTTTGAATGATTTAAAGCACATTTGAATTTGATTATAGATAGTTTTATTTTCATCTAAAATAGGTAACTCATTAAGTGAAAAGAATCCGCTTTCTGTTGTCTCGTTGTTTGGCTGGAAGCTACCGCTTACAATAGAACATAAAATAAACACTTTACAAATCCCGTATGCAAATTTAGGTGAATTATGCTTATTTCTATCTTGTATTGCAATAATTCTTAATGGAATAACATCTAAACCAGTTTCTTCTTTTACTTCTTTAATAGTACTTGAAGCAATTGTTTCATTGTAATCAACCCAACCACCTGGCAAGGCCCACTTCTCTTGTTCTTTTACGAGTAATATTTTATTTTTGCTAAACATTGCTGCCCGTGTTTCTATTTTGGGTGTTTGATAACCTGTTTCATTGCAAAATATATCTTTAACTCTTTCAAGTGAGAAACCGGTTTTCATAGACATGAATTGGGCGGATATTTCTCTTACTCTCTCAAAACGTTCTTTATCATATAGATCTTTTGTATATGTTAAGCCATTTTGAGCAATTGACTGTAATTCCATTGCCAACTTTATTAACATATCAAAATCATTAGTTGTTTCCATAACTTTCTCCTTTTATAAATTTTCTAAATGGCTATAACGTTTGTTCAGTATACTTTATCTTTTGCGAGGTGATGCAGCTATTAACAATTAGGTTTAATAACTGACCCACAAAAAACCTACGGTTAGACCTGTAGCAGATTTAATCCAGATATCGCTGCAAATGCTTTTCATCAAGGCCATGTAATGTGCCCGCTATAAAATATTTTGCATTATAGATAATGGAATACAGCCATTTCAAGTGTTCTGGATCTTCTTTTGGATTGAATACTTTGAAATCCAGTTTATATCCTTCTTTCTGAAGGTTCCGGTAAGAACGGTATGGATCACTTGAAATTGTTGAACCACTTTCAATGTTTGAATGAGCGAACTCAGCTATTGTCTGCTTTTTCAAGTCATTAACGACTTCCATTTTAAGAAACAGAAGATGACCTTTATCATTGATTGATAATCCTACCATAACCTTGGCTTTACTGGTTCCACTTCCACGCTTGCTTCCTTCTACCAATGCTCTGAATTATGTATCATCCAATTCAACCACACCGGCAAGAAAATTTTTATCAAGAGGTAACTAATTAAAAGCTATAGTCTTTATTTTCTATAAAAATTTAACAAAGACACCAGTTATACTTAACTATAAAATACCTGGTTATTGATTCAAAAAATTAAAAAACTGTTGGATATGGTAAGAAACAATACTTTCATTTTCATTTTTATAACCATTATATTCAAGTGATATAATCGCAGGATTTGTTCGAGAAAGCGTCCAATCCAAGAGCGCAAAATCCTCATCTTCCATTGCTTGATGCGAATCCATAAGAATGCCTTTTTTATATATTCCACATCCATTTATATGGATCTCCCGCACTCTGTTTAATAATAACGAATTTAAATATCCATATATATCCCATCCATGAAAGCGAGCTGTGATTTTTGCATGAGTTATATCTAGAAGTAAAGATACATCATTATCATGTAATAACCTATTGATTTGATCTGGGAAAACAAAAGGAACAAATTTGTAGAATCGCCGATCCACTGAGCAATCAGGAGTATTTTCAATTAGAAAAGGCACAGATAATGATTTTTTAAATTTATTTATTACCAAGGACATATTTGAAAATATTTTTTCTTCTATATACATTTCGCGTCTTTCATCTTGAGTTAATGCAATATGGATGCCATATTGTGGCGAACTACATTCCTTAATTAATTTATTTAGATAAATAAAATCTACTTTATCCAAATTCGTCATACCTGTCCTAAGAGAAAACCCAATCCCACCGTGTAATAAAACCGGACGGTGTGCGCGAATTTCATATATCTGCTTATAAAAATCTTTCTGTTCGCCAGCTTTTATATAATCGATATTAATAGATTTTGCTAAAATTAAGTTCTGTAATGCATGAGACCAATTACATCCAAGTTTATATTTTTTAGCCATTTATGCCAACTTCACTTTCTGTTTCGCTATATAATATTTTCCCATTTTTATATTGTGGAACGATTCTGCGAATATAATATAATAAATCTTTTGTATATAAATGTTGTAGAAGGTCATATACATTTTCTAATATGTTATGACTATCATCATGCGATTCACAGATGAATATGTTTTCGATTGAAGCCTTTCGTAATATCTCGGTTGAATAACATAGCTCTTCAAACAAGCTTTCTCCTTCACGGACTGATGTATATTGTATTTCGACATCATTATAATCAATGTCAAGCATTTTCATCATTTCTTTTGCTAAATCAGTTATTTTTATAGACTGTTTCATATCACAAATGAAAAGAGAGCCCTCATTATATAAAACAATTGACGATAATATTAGGCTCACAGCATCGCTTAATGACATAAAGTAACGCGTCATATCTGGATGTGTTATAGTAATTTTCTTTTTTGTAATTAGTTGTTCTATAAAAATTTGTGAAACACTACCACTACTTTGAAACACATTTCCAAATCGAACAATTGTGTAATAATTTGATGTTAATGAATCAAAATATTTCACCAATATTTCACCAATTCTTTTTGTCACACCCATCACACTAGTAGGATTTACTGCCTTATCAGACGACAAGTAAATAAAATGCTTTATGTTAAATGTCAGGGACGCGTTGAGCATATTTAAAGTACCAAGTACATTGCATTTTATTGCTTCAGATGGATTACTTTCAGCTATGGATACATGCTTATATGCAGCGGTATGTATAATAATACTTGGTTGAAATTTCTGAAAAATCTGTTCAATAAAATTATAATCCAATATAGAACCCAATATCAAAGTAACAAAATTCTTTCCAATTTCTTCCGGAAACTCGCTTAACATATTAAATAAAGATAATTCGTTCACATCGAAAATAATAACCTTTCTAGGTCGATATTTAATTATTCTTTTACACAGTTCTCTTCCAATTGATCCACCACCACCTGTAATAAAAACTACTTCATTATACAATAGCTTTTCAATATTTTTATTTCCACCAATTTCTATTCTATTACGTATAATATTGTAATTTTGTAATGTATTATACATATTATTTTTCCACCTCCTATTAAATACTTCCTCTAATTTTTATCAATTTAGTGAAGGGTATTATCTTACCATATAGTATTCAGCCGTATTCTACCGCGAATAATTAGCAAATCTCTGCACTCTTCAAACATATATTAGAAGCTAAGCAAAGATTGATATTCCTCATCCTTTAATATAAAATTAATTGCAGAAAAACAAATTAACAAATCTGAAGCAGAACGGCAGCCTATGATCGGTATTGCATTCAATGGGCTTGAAAGAATAAAGCTTAAAATTGGATAAGTTAATGGTATGTCGTGTTTACTCGCTATTAATTGAAGTTTTCTAAATACTTCTCTATTCATCTCAGTATCAAAGCATCTTTGCCGGTATCCATACTCTTTTTTATTTTCTATGTAATAGAAATATCCTTTCGCTTGTGCAGAGTATGCAAATAAAGGGAAAAAACTTACTCTATATTTGATATACTCTTCTAAAGTCATATACCTCATGCCATAATCATCATACATATTATGAATCGGAACACCCACTGACCATTGTATTTGTGCGCATGAGAAACCCAATTGTTCTGTTCTATTTGCATATTCGTTAGCTTGTCGAATTCGATCAAATTCCCAATTTGACGCACCAAAAAGCCTTATTTTACCGCTCGCTACAAAATAATTCATAAAATCAATAATAACATTAACGGGAACATTCGGATCATCCCTATGTAACCATAAGAGATCAATATAATCTGTTTTTAACGTTTTTAAGCTTAAAAGCAAATCTGATTCAACTTCTTTTCTCGATATACGTGATTTGATTCCATATTCAGGGTGCCCTGCTTTTGTTGAAATAATAATCTTTTCACGAATATTATTTTTCTTAAGCCATCTTCCTATAAGCAATTCACTTGCCCCGCAATAATAACTTCGCGCTGTATCAATACAACGTCCTCCATTTTCGATAAAAGTATTTAAAATCTTTTCCACATTACTCGGATCCATTGCTTCTTTATTAAAATTAGCTCCCAATACTATGCTTCCAACGTTTATTTCATACTGATTACTAAAAAGCTGCATTATATTTACTCCTGCTAGTGCTTTTGTTTTTTATTCTTTCGTATTAAAATAGTACCGTTAAGGATAAGTTAGGAACATAGTTGTTAGTTTTCCTGGCTGGAGGTAGACTCTTAGGGTTCCTGCCTTGGGAGTGTATTGATTTTCGCAGACCGTACAATAAATGATTTTAAACTACTTACGTTAGGGTCTGCTGAACGGACCCAACATTATTCCCAACAGACCAATAAATGTACTTTAAAAAAATAATAAAGAAGAAGCCGGAGCCTGTACTCCAGGTTCATCACCAGCAGCTACAGGGCAATTACACTTTTACTTGTTTCCTGCAGGCGAGTCATAACCCTGCCGAGCCCATAAGAGCGTTTTCCTTCACCATATTTCCCTTCAACTATATTACGTATTCCCGCATCAAGGGTTTCCTGTTTTCGTTGTTCCCTTAAAAGTTCGGGGGCTTTTGCCGGTCTGCCCAGTGGTGGGC
>JAEZBW010000124.1 GCA_023426765.1 Bacillota bacterium | reverse complement strand
TCTACATTGTATCCATAGCCCTGTTGGCCAAATCCTCCAAAGCAGTTTAAATCCTGACGGATTTGGGATGCTGTGATCCCCATGCGTTCACTGAGTTCCTTGGACGAAATCCGTTTGATATCCACCTTCAACAGATCGGTTAAATATCTGAAATACCTCGGTAGTCTGCGGATGACAGCCATGGATATCTTTTTTTCCATACTTACTCCCCCTGCATATCTGTAAAAGTCTGGATTTATTATACCATCTTTGTGATTTTTTTGTCAAGGTTTGTTATAAAATCACCAAACTTTGTGAAATGAGCTGTTGACAAGGGTTTCGCTGCCTATTATTTCCCGGATATCTCCCTTTGCAGGTTCATTGAACAGGTGTACTCCTGTTCAATGAACGAAATGTACGCCAATGCAGGTGCGTTCCAACCGGAATATACCACAAACATTTGATACAATCCACAAACATTCAGGCCTCAGAGAAACAGCCATCTGAAAGGCGTATGGCTGGTTGCGTTCACAGCCGGATATCAATTCCCTGCTGTCGGAGGTAAACCTTTAACTGCTGAATATTCATTTCACCAAAATGGAACAGAGATGCGGCGAGTACGGCATCAGCTTTCCCGATGGTAATAGCGTCCCGGAAATGTTCCATCGTTCCTGCGCCACCCGAAGCGATAACGGGTATTTTTACGGCTTCGGCAACCTGGTGCGTTAATTCCAGATCATATCCAGCCTTTGTTCCATCCCGATCCATACTGGTCAGCAGGATTTCGCCGGCACCCAGTTTTTCAGCCTTTGCGGCCCATTCCACCGCATCCAGGCCTGTATTGACCCTTCCGCCGCTGATATATACATCCCAGCCCGAACCATCTTCCCGCTTCTTTGCGTCGATGGCCGTGACTACGCATTGGCTGCCGAAACGCAGGGCTGCCTCTGAAATAAGCTCCGGACGCTTCACCGCCGCAGAATTAACCCCGATTTTATCCGCACCGGCAAGAAGGATTTCCCTGAAATCATCCACTGTCCGTATGCCGCCGCCGACAGTGAAGGGGATGAAAACCTGCTCGGCCACCCGCGCCACCATCTCTACGACGGTTCTTCGATTCTCGTGCGTGGCGGTGATGTCCAGAAAGGTTAATTCGTCAGCACCTGCCTTGTCATAAGCTGCGGCACAGGCGACCGGATCACCGGCATCCACAAGATTGACAAAATTGATGCCTTTCACGACACGGCCCTGATGCACATCCAGGCACGGGATAATTCTTTTGGTCAGCATATGGGTTCCCTCCATTCCAGATTATTCTATTATTATAACAACGGAAGCGATTGCTTGCAATCGCAGGAAACTCCCCCGTCCTTTCAGGGATGGAGGAGTTTTTATTTCCGAAATTAACGGTTGGAAATATATTCAGGTTAATCCATGCTCAAAATGTGGTAATATGAACTATACTGCAGCAATGAAGATATACCAGTCACTCATTTTGCTTCAATAGCCCGGAATGCATGGGCGAGCAGCAGGCAAGGCCTGCGACCAGCCAGGACGCATGGGCGAGCAGCAGGCAAAGCCTGCGACCAGCCCCTCCCCCGGAGGTTTATATGGACTATTTTATCACCTTTCTGGAAGGTATTATTGCTTTTATATCTCCATGCCTGCTGCCTTTGCTGCCCGTTTATATCTCCTATTTTGCCGGGCAGAATGCGCAGGATGCCAAACGACGGACGCTGATAAACGCTTTGGGGTTTGTAGCAGGGTTTACCATTGTTTATACCACGATGGGAATCTTCGCAGGGTTCATCGGTAAGGTTCTGCAGCAGTATCAGACGCTTGTAAATGTTGTCACCGGCCTGATTGTGATCCTTTTTGGATTAAACTTCATGGGTGTTTTGAATTTGTCATTCCTGAACACCACAAAGGGCTTTCAGCTGAAGCAAAAAGAACCAAATTTTTTGTCTTCGCTGCTGTTCGGTCTGGTTTTTTCCATCGGCTGGACACCCTGCATCGGAGTCTTCCTCGGAGCGGCTTTGATGATGGCGACACAAAGCGGGAAAAGCCTTACCGGCATCCTCATGCTGTTTTGCTTTTCCCTGGGGCTGGGTATTCCTTTTGTGATCAGTGCAATGCTGATTGAACGACTGAAAACAACTTTTGATGTGATTAAAAAGAATTACCGCATCATACATTTGGTTTGCGGGTTATTTCTGATTGTGATCGGATTGTTGATGGCCACGGGAACATTGGGAAAATACCTTTCCGTGCTGTCCGGATAACCGGTTCTGATGATAACCCCTGCAGATGTGCGCATGAGCAGCTGTCATACTTTGTTATCGGGAGGAATTTATGAACGCAAAAATGAAAACACTTCTTGGGATTGTTCTTTTTATCATCTTTTTGGGCGGTGCGTACTACGCATACAAAACGCTCAGCGTGAATAACAGGCCTGACCTTATCAGGCTTTCGCAAAATGAAAACAACCAGCCTTCACCGACAGGAAGCCCCAATAAACCATCAGAGGTTACCCCTGCCGCCACAGGCGGCCAGGATAAGCCCTCAGCGATTACCCCCACCGCGACAGGCGTGCCGAAGGAAGCCCCTGAAGAGCAAGGCGGTTCTGAGAATGAAGATGAAGGAAAGCTGAAGGCTTTTGACTTCACTGTTTATGACGCGCAAGGAAATGAAGTGAAACTGTCGGATTTTTATGGAAAGCCCATCATCATCAATTTCTGGACCACCTGGTGCCCTTATTGCGTGGAGGAAATGCCTATATTCGAGCAGGCTTACCAAAAATATGGTAGTGAAATTCAGTTTCTGATGATCGATTGTGTGGATGGGCAGCAGGAAACACAGGCCATGGGAGAAAGCTTTATCCAGGAAAAAGGCTTCACCTTTCCAGTCTATTATGATACCCAGGGGGGTGCAAGCGCAACTTATCAGGTCTATTCTCTGCCGACCTCGGTCTTCATCGACAAAGACAGCTATGTCGTCGTGTATTATCCCGGAGCATTCACCGCAGATATGCTGCAGCAGGGAATTGATTACATTTTGACGGAGTCCGTGGACTAATCCTGTAATTCAATCAGGTTTTTCCAATATTTTTTGGGCATGAACTGCATCTGAGTCCGGGGGTTTTTCCGCTCCTGAATGGCGACGGTCTTGAAGAAAGTCTTCCACAGGGCGGCATATTCATCCTCGGACACTGTTTTTTCGGCGGGGATGAATGGCGGCTGGTCTGTCATGATCATCTCCCGGCCATCGTATACCGCGCAGAGGTTTCTTTTCTTGTCGTGGACAATGAACGGCTGGGAGGCCAGCCTTTGGGTGAAATGGGGTGCTAAAAGCACGGTGATGTTGTGGTCGGGCTCATACCCCGCATAGAAAACGCCTTTGCTGATTTCCTGAAACCTTAACAGACCCATGAACCGATGGACTTCAAACCCCACCCGCCTGTTCAGATCCATGATTTGATGAACGCGGGGATCCTGAATATAGTTCTCAACCTTTCTTCCCAGCTGATAGCCTGTCCGCAAAAAATGAAGGATCAGGTCCGGCGCGTCTTCACTTTCGCTCAGCCAGGCGCGGTAGATGATTTGTTGGGCATGCGGCGATATTTTTACCGGAATGGAATCGTAAACCCGTTGGAATTTTTCCATATCGCTCTCCACAAAACGGGTTTCATCCAGGAAGGAGGGCTTGTACGCATCCCTTGCTCGGATGGAGGTTCCGGCATCCTTATCCCTATAGGCTTCAAACACACAGGTTAAAAGGCCTTCAAAACTGCCGTCAAAAAGGTAAATCATTCATTCTCCGTTCTTTCTGCAGGCTCCCCAAAAAAGCTAAGGTTTTTGCAGAGGTTGGCATCAGCTTTTCAGCGCTTCCACCATGTCCTGTATCTCCGTTTGTTGAAAGTGGTATTTCGTTTCGCAGAAATGACAAACCAATTCTGTTTTGTCCTGTTCCAAGGCCAATTGTTCCAATTCCTTTAATCCCAGGCTTAAAAGGTTTCTTTCCATCCTCTCTCTGGAGCAGTTGCACCGATAGGTCACAGGCCGCGTGTCCAGAAATACGATTTCCCTGCCAGGCAGCACGTCCTTCAGAATATCTTCCAGGAGCTTTTCGCCTTCAAGCAGCTTCGTAATGGCAGGCATTTTTCCAACACAGTCTTCCAGCCAGGAGATGGTTTCATCGTCACAGTTGGGCATCAGCTGGATGAACAGCCCGCCCGCGTTCAGGATTTTTCCTTCCCTTCCGACCAGAACGCCCAGGCTTGTAACGGTGGGGGTCTGCTCCGAGTGGGCATAATAGAAGGTGATATCTTCTGCGATTTCACCGGAAACCAGGTCTACGCGGCCGATGTAAGGCTCCTTCATACCCAGGTCGGTAATGACATTCAGATATCCTTTCCCGATGGAGCCGGCGATATCAAACTTCCCACGCTCATTCAGGGGCAGATCAAACCAGGGATTATTTACATAGCCACGCACATTGGAATGGGTGTCGGTAACCGCGATAATCCCTCCAATAGGACCATCCCCCTTGATCTGGATGGTAATTGTGCTGCCGGTGTCCTTCAGGGTTCCAGCCATCAGCGCTGCAGCGGTTAATGTCCTCCCCAGCGCAACCGACGGGGTGGGGTTCATTTGGTGTATCGTCCTGGCTTCTTCCACGGTCTGGGTGGTAAGCGCCGCGTAAATTCTGACCTTGCCATCCCGGGTGATGGCTCTGAGCATATAGTCGTTCATTTTTTTGTTCTCCTTGCATGGTGTGACTCATTGTACGCACCAGTCCTGTGCGTTTTGTATGCAACCGGTTCATAACTTTCTCAGATATTTATGAACAGTCTGGGAGCACTTTATCAGATGCCCCTTCATTTACGAATATACCCATTATTCTGTTCCAGATGCAATAGCGTCATTTGCATCGGGTTATTGCGGATTCCCATAAAACCGATGTTTTTACCGTTGCTTCCAATGACACGATGGCAGGGGATGATCAGCGGCAGAGGATTTTTCCGGACGATTTGACCGACCGCCCGCGCGGCTTTACCATTGCCCGCCTTTTCAGCCAGTTCGCCATAGCTGATCGTCTGGCCGTACGGAACATTGACTAAAGCCTGATATACCTTTTGTGCGAAGGGTGTGCCGGGAATTGTAAAGGGAAGGCTGAATATGCTTCTTTTCCCGTCCATATAC
>JAEZBW010000002.1 GCA_023426765.1 Bacillota bacterium | reverse complement strand
GATCAACACATTGCAGGGTCAGCTGATTGTCAATATTCATCTCACTCCAGGGAATTTCATCAATCAGTACTACAGGCCGGATTGGCTTTAAATCGTTTACCGCTTTGTGCAGCTTGATTTTTTCCGTGTTTTTTTCACTGTTCGCAATTTTAGCATACTCCCAGGCCAATTTCCGTAAAATATCTACATCCGTATTCATTCTGACACTCTCCTGAAGTTCTTACTTTATTTGTATTATAAAGCGTGCCGAAATCGGAATATAGAATAAGTTTGTTCGTTTTTTGTATACTTTTGCTGTTACCAATTGGAACCATTGATATTATCACTTGATTTTTATATAATATTGCTGTACCCATCATGTTCTAACAAACAACAGAGACTGAAATCTACCATTAGGATGTCGTATGAACTACTTCAGGTCTTTTAAACCTCCGACAAAATTTGCCCGGGAGTATCTCTTTTTTTCTGATGGACTGGGCCATCTGAAAAGTGAGAGCTTCCTGATAGACAGGAAGAATTTCAACAATTACCTTGTGATGTATGTACTCTCGGGTAAGCTGCATGTTGAACAAAACGGCCACAACGTCCTGCAGAGTGGTGAGGGTGTCATCATGCGTCTGATGGACTACCATAAATACTACACCGACCCTCAAGATGTTTGTGAAATTCTATGGATCCATTTCAATGGAAGGCAGTGTGAGCCTTTTTTGAAGCATATCGAGCAGATCTATACCATGCCCGCCATCTTCAGAGAAGACAAGGTGAAAGAGATTATTCAAAATTGCTTTGCGGTTTATAACAACACAGACAGTGACACTGAATTTCTTATCTCACAAAATATTTACAGCATGCTCCTGACCATATTCCATTCCATATGCCACGAAAAGGAACATCTTGCAGTAAACCCGAAAATGGAATTCATTAACAAGGTTTCTGCATATATCAATAACAACCTGTACGGCAGAATTTCGTTAAGTGATTTGGCAAAACAGGTCAACCTCAGCACGTATCATTTTTGCAGGATTTTTTCCAAATATTTCGGGTTGACTCCTGTGAAATTCATATTGTCAAAGAAAGTGGAAATTTCAAAGTACCTGCTCACCTGTACAAATGAGCCGCTGTCAAGTATTGCAAGCAGTTTGGGTTTTTCCGACCAGAGCCACTTCTCCAAAGTATTCAAAAGCTTTGAGAACAAATCCCCGCTGCATTACAGAAAAACAAGCCGATGATGCCGCATTCTATTGCGGAACCTTTGGATATGAATACCGGAATACCTGCGCAAAAATTGTAATTTCTAGCGCGCGGTAGACGAATATTCAGCTTTTATAGTAAAATTAAAGTTGATATTACGTTAACAGTTAGGATAGATAACCAACTGACATGGAGGTGGTCTGTTGAAAAAATGGATGAACCTTAGATTTAGAACTCTCTTTTTTAAGCTTTTTTTGTCATATTCGCTTTTTTTGGTTGTTCCCGTGATTACCTTCTATTTTCTTTTTCACTTTAACCTGCTGAGATATGTAGAACAGCAAGTCAGCACTTCCAATATGGGAAGACTGTCCCAGACGCAGCGGAGTATCGAAACCATGATACAGGATTTATCGCGGGATGCGCTAAGGATATGTGCCAGCAGCAGTGTGCGGGAATTGGGAAGCATTACGCTGGACAACTATAACCAGGATACGGCCAGTATATTTGTTGTACGGGCCATGTACGATACCCTGTGGGGCCTGGAAAGCGTCAATGAGGGCATACACTCCGTTTACCTGTACAACGAGGACAAGCACTACATGATTTCATCCAAAGGAGAATTTGAGTCGGAAGCCAGCTTCTCTGATAACGAATGGATAGAAGAATACCTGAGGCATAAAGAAAGTTTGTTTATTCTGAAACCCAGATGGCCAAAAAATGGCAGATCATCCGATCCTACCGCTGCCGATTCCGGCAAGGTCATTTCGTTGGTCTATCCGATACCGCAGCTTTCGGCAAATATTACAGGAGCCATCGTCATAAACATATCTTTGGATGCATTTCAGCAATATGCCGGAAGTTCAAAGTATGACGAGTCGGGCTCAATCTTTATCATTGACAGGGATGGCTATACGGTGATCGGTGGGGACAAGCAAAGCACCGGAGTCGATATGAAAAACGAGGAATATATCCGCGAAATATTAAATTCTCCTGAAAATGAAGCCTATTTTACCGATCAAATCAACGGACTTTATTTCGTTGTCACCTATATTAAATCCAATGTGAATGACTGGATATATGTTGACTTAATCCCGATGGACAGTCTTTACAGCAGGGTATCGCAAATAAAAGTGGTTATTGCCATCATCTCACTGTTCCTTATTTTTATGGGAATGCTGTTCTCTTATTTGCTTTCGGGCCGCATTTACAAGCCTGTGAAGGGAATTCTGGAAACGCTGAGATCCAAGTCCATCATTGGCAGGGAAAGCGGGAAAAATGAGTTTTCTGTTCTTTCCGGAGTACTGGATAAGCTTATTCAGGATGAAGAGCATTTAAATGAGGAAATTGAACAGTATCAAAGGAGCCTGAAGCAAACCTATCTGACAAAACTGATCAAAGGAGAACTGGATGACAAAGAGAAAATTGGGATGTTTTCAGACCACTATTTTTGCTGCATCCTGTTTTCCATTGACCGGTACCTGGCATTCAAAGAAAAACACAGTCCGGATGAATTGAGATACTTAATGTATATTTTGCTGTGCTTCTGTGAGGAGGTTGTCGGCAAGTTCATCAAGTGCTCGGGCGTACTGATGGAGTCGGATAAAATATGTATCATCATGAATACGAAAAGCAGTGAAGAAAGCGCCTTACGGCAGGTTGTTGATAATATATATGCGGGTATACAAGGTGAAGTTCCCGGGCTGAACGGTATTTCCTTCACCCTCAGTGTCGGAAAAATATACGAAGGTATGGATAACATCCGCTGCTCCTATATGGAAGCAGCCGAGGCCATGCAGTATCGTCTGCTTTCAGGATATGGCAGCCTGATTTACTATTCGTCTGTGGAAGAGAGAAAGGGCGAGTATTATTACCCTGCCTCTCAAACGAAGCAGATACAGAACTGCCTTATGGTGAACTCCTACGAGGGAGTACGAATGGCTTTTGAAGAATTAATGGAGCATATTGAGAAAAAAGAAGATTTAAGCTATGAAAATCTGATGCATATCCTGTACCAGCTGCTGGGGGAAATCGCAAATTACTTACTGTCCTGCAATCTGAAGCTTTCGGAGATTTTTGACGGCGAAGGCACACTTTTCAAAACGCTGGACAGGTTTGAAACCCTTGAGGACATAAAAAACTGGATGCTTCAATTATATGAAAAGGTAATTCGGTACCGCGAGGAATTAGAAAATCAGAACAGGAAATATATCAAGGAAATTGTGGCGGCGATTCATGAAAACTACAAAAAAAGTGATCTGGATATCAATTTCATCGCATCCAGGGTGAATTTAAGCTATTCATACTTTCGGAAAATATTCAAAGAAAACATGAACTGCAGTTTTCTGGATTATGTGAATAATTTGCGGGTGAGTGAAGCCAAGCAGCTTTTGAAGGATACCGATTGGACGACAGAGAAAATTGCAGAGCATGTGGGGTTTTATAACTACCAGGCTTTTGGCAGAGTTTTCAAAAAAAATGAAGGTGTGACGCCGGGAAGGTATAGAGAAATATCCGATAAAGCATGACCGCGAAAAGGATATAACCCTGAAAGTGTTGAAAAACCTGCATTCTGAGGGAATGAGCGAAAATGACAGCAGAGTGTAAAACTGATAGTTTACGCCGGAAGGCCCCCCGGGTTATGATACAAACGTAAACCGGGATTGCAGTTTCCACTGCAATAATGTGTGTACAACTTATCAGGAGACATTGAAAAGCTTATGAATTCTTTCAGAAGGAGTGAAATAATGCTATCTCTTTTACAAAAAAAACAAAAGAAACAGAGAAGCAGCTTAATATCCGGATATTCATTTTCCAGGAACATTCAGTTATATGGTTTGCTCTTTTTACCATTGGTGTTTTTCCTTGTTTTTAAATACGCCCCGATGTATGGTATTTTAATAGCCTTCAAGGATTACAACATATTCCAGGGGGTTTTTAAAAGCCCATGGGCGGGAGTATCGGTCTTTAAGGAGATTTTCAAAATCTCTGATTTCCTGACGGCCTTAAAAAACACCTTTATGCTGAATCTGCTGGATTTGGTTGTCTCCTTTCCGGCGCCAATTATTCTGGCCATCCTTTTGAATGAAATAACGTCCAAATGGTATAAGCGGATATCTCAGACCATCCTGTACCTTCCCCATTTTCTTTCCTGGGTGATCATCGGTGGAATGAGCTTTCAGATATTTGCCACCTCCGACGGGGTTATCAACAATCTCATCAGGAATCTGGGGTATGAAGCCATACCATTTTTAACAGATAAGTATTATTGGCTGGTCGTGTATCTTATCACAGGAGTCTGGCACAGCGCAGGCTGGGGTACTATAATATATCTGGCTGCATTAACATCAATTAACAGCGAGTTGTATGAAGCAGCTCATGTGGATGGAGCAAACCGTTTCAGACGGATTTGGCATATTACACTTCCCGGGATAAGGCCTACTGTGGTGATCCTGCTTATCCTGGCCCTGGGGAAAATTCCTGAAATCGGGTTCGAAAGACCCTTTATCATTGGGAACATTCTGGTGAAGGATTATGCGGATGTGCTGAGTACGTTTGTGTACCGTGTTGGGCTGCAAAGCGCTCAGTACAGTGTCGCCACAGCAGTCGGATTGTTCCAGTCGGTAGTAGGATTGGTCTTCCTGACGATTTCAAACTTCATAGCCAAAGCGCTGGGAGAGGACGGGATCTGGTAATGGAGAAAACATTTGTATTACAAAACAGCAAGAATGGAATAGGGACGAGAATATTCAATTTCTTCAATATGTCCTTTATTGCTCTGATATGTGTCGCCTGCCTGTTCCCGTTTTTGAATGTGGCGGCTCTCTCCCTAAGCTCGGGCGGAGCAATTGTATCTGGGAAGGTTGTATTCTTCCCTGTGGATTTTCAGTTGGATGCTTATAATGCAGTGATTAAGAATTCAGCCATGACAAAATCTTTCGGCTTCACAGTCCTGCTGACGGTTCTATATACGGTGGTGTGCATGATAATGACCGTATGTGCGGCATACCCGCTGACAAAAAAGCATTTGAAGGGAAGACGGGTTATCATGATCATGATCATCGTCACGATGTACTTCAATGCCGGCATTATTCCAAACTATATCATCGTGAAAAACCTGGGACTGCTCGATTCCATGTGGGCCTTGATTTTGCCGGGTATGTTAAGCGCCTATAACCTTATCATCCTGAGAACCTTCTTCCTGTCCATTTCAGCTTCCATGCTCGAAGCGGCACATCTGGACGGCTGCTCGGAAATCGGCATCCTGGTAAGAATCGTTCTTCCCCTGTCCACACCCATTCTTGCCACCTTGAGCCTGTTCTATGCGGTAGGTCGCTGGAACAGTTTCCAGGATGCCCTATACTATATCAATAACCAGAATTTATATCCACTGCAGCTGAAGCTGCGTGAAATCATTCTGGTGGACCGCATGGCGGAGATTAACTCCCAGGAAGGGGGCGAACTGGCCAGGCTCGTTCCCGAAGGGATTAAGGCGGCCAGCATTATGTTCGCTACGTTGCCCATCCTGCTATTGTATCCCTGGCTTCAAAAGTATTTCGTTTCAGGTGTCATGATTGGGTCGGTAAAAGAGTGATAGCAAGCCCGGCCTTCCGGCCACAAGCGCGCTGTGGAAGCAGACCGGGTTTCTATAAGCAAGGTACTGATATCCCCCGCCTCTATCGTGCAGATTCAGCTTTAGCTGGAAAGCACGTGTTAGCGGAGACCAAAATCCTTCATCAGGCGGTGGGCAAATCTGTCGCCCACGGACGATAGGCAACAAACCTAAGACACGAGTGAACAATTTAGTCCTGCTTTTCCTCAGGCAGCTGATTGCACTGAGCGGCAGGAAGAGGTTTTTCTCTCCCTGTGATGAATCTAAGGAGGTATTTTAAGTGAGAAAAGTATTAAGGGCTTTAAGTGTAAGCGTTTTATCCGTTCTGCTTGTATTAAGCCTTATTGGCTGTGCAATTCCGAGTCCGACACCCGCAGCCAGCGGATCAAATGAACCAACTCCTGCAGCCGGTGAACCGACTGCAACACCCAAACCGGCTGCTCCTGTAACCATCAGTGTGGAAGTGTTTGACCGCTCCAATGCTCCGGAAGGCGGCGGAACCCTGACGGATAGTTTCCTTACAAGGTATATCGCAGATAATTTCTCTAAAAACACAAACATCAATATCAATTGGGTACCCATCCCCAGAAGCCAGGAAGTCGATAAGCTGCAAGTATTGATGGCAGGCGGCACTGCACCGGATATAGTCTTCACCTATGCCAAGGACGTCATGTTTAATTATGCAAAAGATGGCGGTCTTACCGAAATCACTGCAGAACTGATGAGTAATGCTCCAAACCTGCAAAACTACCTGGGAGAAGAGGTTCTCAACGACGGCAAATACTTGGGAAAACAGTTTGCCATTGTGGCAAAAAGAGCGCTGGTGGCCGAACACAATTCTTGGATCCGTAAGGATCTGCTGGATAAACTGGGACTCCCACTACCGACCACGACCCAGGAACTGTACGATACGTTGAAAATAGTGATGGAAAAGGATCCTGGAAATGTCGGGAAAGACAAGATAGTTGCCTACGGTATGCATGGTGCTGCAACGGGAGTACCTTATATGAATTACCTGCAGCTGCTCCTGTCATTTTCCGAACCGAACGCATCCGACGAGGATTGGAATGTTTTACCGAGCTTCATGTTCTCCGGAGCAAAAGAAGGCTTCAGACTCCTCAACAAAATGTATAATGAAGGCATGGTCAGCCAGGATTTTGCATTGGATGATACAAGCAAAAAGTTTAATGAAGATATTGTCATGGGCCGCACGGTGTTCTTTACAGAGAGCGTAAACAGTCCGCTGACAATTTCTGCGAACGGCTTGCTGATAAACCTGCAGAAAAATGTTCCGGGCGCGGAGCTGGTGCCTGTTGATACCCATAAAAATGCTTCAGGCAAGTATTTAAAGCATATCTACTCCCCTACCGGTATGTATATCATGATACCCAAAGCCAGCAAGCATGCTGCAGAAGCTTTGAAATACCTGGATTGGATGTCCCAGAACATCATCCCGCTCACATATGGAACCGAAGGCGTGCACTATAGTCTGGAGGATGGCATT
>JAEZBW010000738.1 GCA_023426765.1 Bacillota bacterium | reverse complement strand
TTGCACGGGTGCCAACGATCAGGCTGCCGTCAAAGCAGATAAAAACACCGGAGATATTCTCCATCGAAAAGAACACCGCATCGGTGAGATTTTGAATCGCATCCGTATAAGCTGCTGTGATAGGATATTGCGAGCCCGTAACGATAACCGGCTTGTTCAGGTTGCAAAACAAATAGGTGAGGGCGGCAGAGGTATAAGCCATCGTATCGGTTCCATGGGTGATCACAAAACCGTCATACTGATCATAATACTTTTGTACCTGTTCGGCAATCTGCACCCATCGGTCAGGGGTCATATTGGTGCTGTCGATGTTCATGACCGTGATCCCTTCCAGCGTGCAAACGTCTTTCGGAATGGAGGACATTCCGATTAACTCGTCGATGCCAAGCTCCGGTCTTAGTCCCCTTGAATTTTTTTTGGATGCAATTGTGCCGCCTGTTCCAATCACCAGTATTCTTTTCATATTCATCCCCGTAAATGCTGTCATGCTGACTTAATCATAGCACAGCGCGTAACTTCAGACAAGAAAACACCTTCACCGTATAAATGAATAGATATTTCAAGTTTGATATGCTTCTGTTACACATAGAATAACGTTGAATTAACTATTAAGTTCATGTAGAATGAAAGCAAAGGAGGGATTTTTATGCAGCAATATTCCAATGACTATTCATCCTATGAGTCCGAGGTCGAAGCCCGGCAAGGGTTGAATGCCTATATCTCCAAGGTTTTCTCCTGGATGTTTATTGGCCTTGTGGTGACAGCATTTGTGGCTTTCGCCGTATCCAACTCATATACCTTCATGGTTTTCCTGGCTCGAAACATTTTCCTGTTTTATGGCCTGATGATCGGTGAGGTTATTCTGGTGGCGGTCCTATCCAGAAGGATCATGAAATTATCCTTTGCAGCGGCCTTCAGCATGTTCCTTCTTTATGCCGCAGTGAATGGAATCACGTTTGCCTTAATTTTTGCTCTATATGCCGGTGAAACTATATGGAGTACATTCCTCATCACCAGTGTCACCTTCGGCGTAATGGCGCTGTACGGCCGTTTTGCAAGAACCGATCTCACCCAGTTCCGTTCAGTGCTATTCATGGGGTTGATCGGTGTTGCTGTTCTTTCGATTGTCAACATCTTCTTAAACAGCAGCCCCTTGGGATGGATTATCTCCATCATCGGTCTGTTTGTCTTTTTAGGGCTAACTGCCTACGATACCCAAAAACTGAAGGGTTATTATTACGCTACCGACGGGCAGATGGCATTAAGACAAAACCTTGGTGTAATGGGAGCATTATCGCTGTATCTTGACTTTATCAACCTGTTTCTGATGCTGTTAAGGCTTTTTGGCAGAAGAAGATAATCAAATCCATTGGCCAGGCTCCTAAGGGGATGGAGTTTGTGATATGAATGAGTAAAAAGTTCATCCAGACCATGGATTTCAGTCCACTTAATAACACGAAAATTGCTTTATGAAAAATGTGAAACCCCGGAACCACCGGGGTTTTATCATGTGATGTTTTCCAATACAAATCATAGAAGGTTAATAATATTCAGTTCAGTTCTATCCCAAGCGATTCAATTAAATAGATGGCATTACGGGTTTTGGAAACACCCGGCCTCAGTTTGTAATCAAACAGGATCCTGCCCTGCTCATAATGCTCCTGAAAATGAAAGTTAGCAATTTGACCATTCGTTTCCTTTTCCAATACCTCCAGCTCCAAATCATGGGTGGATACCAGACCGATGCTGTTCCTGCCTGCCAGCTTTGAGATTAGCACCTTTGCCGCATGATGGCGGTCATAGGAGTTGGTTCCCTTGAAAATTTCATCCAGGAGGAAAAAGATGCGTCCTTTTGTTTTGACAGCTTCCACAATCATTTTGATCCGGAGGAGTTCTGCGTAAAAGCTGGAGATGTTTTTCTCCAGATTGTCTGAGATCCGCATACAGGTGCATACATTCATCACCGAACAGGAAAAGGACTGTGCACATACCGGTGCGCCGGAATAAGCCAGAACCAGGTTCAAGCCGATGGTTCGTAAGAAGGTACTTTTCCCCGACATGTTCGAACCGGTTACAAGGATCACCTTTCGGTCAATGCCCATTTCGAAGTCATTTACGATGCGGCCTTTAGTGATTAATGGGTGCCCGACCTGAACCGCTTTCACCTGCAGTTCCCGGGAATCGGTAATATCGGGTGTGGCCCAGTCAGGATTTTCGTGCTTCAGAACTGCCAGGCTGGAAAGAGCTTCTATCGCTGCTATGCCTTCAAACCACTGCAATAAATTCCTTCCGCACTCCTGCTTCCATTTTTCCAAAGCGATTTCACACTGGTAATCCCACAAAGTGACGATATCAAAAATAAAGTAGAACATGTTGTTGCGGTTTGAGATGTTCCCGCAAATACGAGAAAGCATATCCAATTGTTTCGACGGAGAGCTGTGATTCATATACAGGCTGTTTTTCACTTCCTGCAGCAGCGGGGAATGGAATTTTGTTTTTTCGATGAGCCTGAGCATATTGCTGTATGGCTCAAGACGGTATTTCAAAGCATAAGCGGTATTCAGAACGGCTGAACGCTGCTTGATTTTCCATCGTAACAGGAATATTTGAAAGGCTATCAGAAGCATGGGAATAAAGATGGGAATCAACCTGAAATAACCCGGCAGAAGCGTAAGGAAAGTGATTGCAGGGAGTATTCGCAGAAAAAGCTGTGTGCGTTTATCCAACAGCCGTTCGTTAACGTTCATCCCCCAATCCAGTATTTCACTAATATCATGGGAGCTTTCCTTCAGGGTCATTCCTTCTCCCTGCAGCCTTTGACGGAAGAATAGCTTGTGGGACAGTTCACCGACAGCTTCCTGCCTTCGTTTGATTTCACCGGTTTTACCCGGATGTGAAAACAGCAGTTCTTTCAGTTTTTCTCTTCCTAATGGGGTTTGACAGGATTTGATCATTTGAAAAACCGAACCCTGTCCGATAATATCCAAATCCTCCGCATAATAATGCCCGGGGTCGGAAAAATCCTCTCCTTTATCGGGAAAAGAGGGCCACTCACCTTTTAACCTTCTTAGGCCGTTTTGATTGATGCCCATCAGATTTTTCGCCAGAGTTTCACAATTCACAGCCTTATCGTGCCGCAAATTCAGAAACAGATAAACAAGAAGCATGGCTAAAAATGCACCTGCACCCAGGAAAGGCCAGCGCATCATAAAAAACAGGGCAGTGATGCCTAAACCTCCGAAAACAGTGATAAGCTTGAAAAGAACCAGTTTTTTGTTCTTCTGCTGGATCGTTTGATGAAAGGCTCCATATCTGGCTTCCCGCATTTTATACTTGTTTTCAATTATACTGCTCATCATTTCACTCCGTCACAGCTCTTCGATCACCTTTCCCAGGCTTGGGAAAATAAAATCCGGCTTTATTTCAGACGCTTCCACATCTTCGGGTTTCGTTTCACCGGAAAGAACCAACAGACTGGTCGCGCCATGGTGATATGCGGTTGCAATATCGGTATATAACCGGTCACCGGCAAAAACGATATCACATAGCTTTAAACCTGTCCGGTCCAGTATAAAATCTACTGTTTCCCTGTAAGGCTTCCCAAGGTATTTGGGTTTAATGCCGGTTGACGCGGTAATAAAGGCACACATTGCTCCGCAGTCTGGAATGAAACCATCCTCAGTCGGGCAGTTGAAATCCGGATGAGTGGCGATGAAATCACAGCCATTGCGAATAAAAGTGCATGCCAGCGTTAACTTCTCATAATCTAAGGTTGTATCAAAAGCCATGACAACAACGTCTGGGTTTTTAACCTCCAAATGGATACCGCTGCTTAAGAAATGCTCCTCAACAGCTGGCGTAGCCAAAAGATATATCTTCTTGTTTTGATAGTTTTTTTTCAGATAATTAATGGTCACATCACCGGAGGTCGCGATTTGATCCTTGGTTATGCTGCAGCCCATGCCGGCAAGCTTGGAGATATAGTATTCCGACGTCCTTGAAGAGTTGTTGGTGAAGAACATATATCGTTTACCGGTTTCCCGCAGCTTTTCAATAAAATGAAGAGAACCGTCAATCAGCCTGTTTCCCAAATAGAAGGTTCCGTCCATATCGAGAATAAAAATTTTCTTATCTTTCAGGTTCATAAACTTAACCTCGCTTCAAGTATTAATATTACCATTTTAGCAGTTGATTGTCATCGTTTTTGTATCATACGTAAAAACCGATTATTATCGCAAACAAAATGCACGGTGTTATATGATGATGTAATAGTTTGTGATAAAATAAAAAAGTCATTAACAAGGAGCTGCATTCTATCCGGAAAAAGGGAGCGCAAGTTATATGCATACAGTGTTTATCAGTTATTCAAACCGGGATAAAAAAATTGCAGATGCATTATGCCATTTTCTTGAGAAAAACAACATCAGCTGCTGGTAAAGTAAGTTCAAAACTGGAAACCAGTTTGGCCTGGCTGAACAAAAATAACTATGAGTATGATTATTTTGATGGATATTCTGACGAAAGCACTGGCTGACTAAATAAGCAGAAAAATACGAAAAATAAACCGCAGGGGTTGACCCTGCGGTTTCCTTTACCGACCGGAAAAACCTGTCGTGCTAGTGTATCCAGCGATATCAGAGAATGAGGTCACGGAAGCAGGAATTCCAAGTGGCGTTAAATCTGGAACCTTCCGACAAACCCATTCAATTCCTCGGCTATTTGGTTCATGTTTTCCGTTGAAGCCGTAATGCTTTGGATTACCGAAATCTGTTCCTCGGTTGAAGCTGAAACTTCCTGAGCAGACGCTGCTGCCGATTCCGCCACTTTAGTAATTTCACCCATTACCTCAACAATCCACTTCGAATCGCTCTTCATTTGTGAAATCGAAGCAGTGTTTTTGTGGATGGCTTCAATGATGGAATTACTGGTTGAGGCAATTCTTTCAAATGCTCTTCCGGTTTCCTCCGATTGGGTGAACTGCAGGCGGGTACTTTCCACAACCTTTTGAATGGCCTCATTGTTGCTTGCAATTTCACTCTGAATGTCTTCAATGAGCTGAGCGATATCCTTCGTGGATTTTTGTGATTTATCGGCCAGAGAACGGATTTCATCGGCAACCACAGCAAATCCCCTGCCGGCATCCCCAGCCCTTGCTGCTTCGATTGCGGCATTTAACGACAGAAGGTTTGTCTGCCTGGCCACATCTCCAATCACATTGACAATTTCATCAATTTCCCTGGATTTCTGGTTCAATCGCTCTATACTGTTTACTACGTTTTTGATCATATTATCGGCTTCGGTAGAGCGTTGTCGTAAACCTTCCACCGTTTTATACCCCTGTTCCCGGATTTCTCCAAGGGTACCGGCAGACTGTGCAATCGCTTCCAAATTAACAGTGACAGCGCCGATTTCCTGATCCAATGACAGAATCATTTGTTCACCGTTATGTGCCATCATAGCCTGATCGGTTGCACCGGTCGCTACATTTTCAACAGCCTTGCCAACCTGTTCAATAGCTATACCGTTTTCATTAATGATTTGGTTGATATAATTTGAAGCGTTAAACACTTCATTGGACAGTTCAATTAACCGGGTTATCATACTGCTGAACTCGTCGGCCATATGGTTCATATATTGTCCCATTAAGCCAATTTCGTCTTTGGATTTCACGGTAACCCTCTTTGAAAAATCCCCCTTTGAAAAGGCTTCAAAGCTTTTTGTAAAGGGCCCGATAGGTCTGGTGATTTGGATGCCTACAAGCAACACAAGCAGAACCCCGGTCAGACCGCTCATCGATAAACCCTTGACAATGCCGCCAACTTGAGCCTGTATCGATGCGTTCAGTTCATCGGGATAAAACCCAATCGCCAGATACCAGCCCCATGGCTCAAAGTAAACAACCTGAGCCAGTTTCTCACGGGGAGCTTCCGACTCCGTGTTACTCCAGGTATAGGTGAACTCATGGAACCCTTGCGTCACAGAGGTTATTTCGTCTCCCAATGAAACCTTCCCGCTTTTATCCATGGTGTCTTTCAGGCTGATCCCCTCCAGAACAGGGTGCATGACGGCAGTTTGCTCCTGATCCAATGCATAAAGATATCCATCCTGGCCGATTCTTAACTTTACCGCACTAAAATCCCTCGTATCGCCGTTCATTTTACCTGTAAGCAAATCACGGGCCTGGTTCTGAGCGGTTTCCAGATCGAGAATGCCCTGTTCCACCTGGCTCTGCAATCCTGATAAAACAGTTAAAGCTCCATCCAGGGTTTTCCTCATTTCTGCCTGGATACCTTGCTGCATGGATTTCTGAATGCTGTTATTGGCATTCAGACCTGTCATTGTAATGAAGATAACGATCAGAACAGCAAAACTGACGACCAGTTTTGTTTTAATGCTGAAACTTATTCTATCCTTTTGCATACGGATACTCCTTATCGCATATTCAGTCAATTAAACGATACTTACCCATTTTCGTAAATCAGTTAAACATTTTTTTACAAAAAGAGCCATACAAAATTTACATAACTCTTTAACCGAGTTACGTCATAAGATGATATTTCATCTCGGTTATACGTTATTTTGCTGAAGTTCACTTTGTTGGACAGGCATGAAGATGCGTGATTCTGTTAAGCAGCAGAGTCGTTTTGGTTTAGATGTGTATGGATTAGAGATTCCACAAGGCTTTCTTTCCTGCAGATACGGCAATAGCGCCAGCATTCAGAATTCCAATCACTGTTTCCTTTGACTCAATCAATCCGCCTGCGATGACAGGCATGGGAACCTGTTGGGTGATGCGCTGGATGATATTCGGCATAATGCCGGGCATAACTTCAATCATATCCGGGTTGGCGGCCAGTGCTGTCTTGATGGAGTTTTCATAAGACAGGCTGTCTATCAAAAAGAACCTTTGAATCGTGAACAGTCCCTTTTCCATTGCATAACGAATCGTGCTGTTTTTCGTACTGATAATCCCGTGGGGCTTGATAACCTCGCAAATATAATCCATCGCCCGGTTATCCCGGCCGATGCCATCCAGAAAGTCAATGTGGATGATAACGGTTTTCCCTGCTTCTTTGATGGTGTTCACCATGGTTTGAATATTGAAGATATCCGCGTGCAGCAGAAAGATTACCGACACCGGTGACAGAATAGCTTCCGGCAGATCAGCCTCATTCCGAATCGCCGCAATTACGGGATTTTCTTCAATTTTAAGCAGGATTTCTTTTTTCATGTGCTCTGATCCTTTAACCGGCCGGACTATAATATATACAACAATTCAAGCAGGGCAAAAAATATTCCTGCTTAGAATATTAAACAACTTCAGAAGCCATGTCAACATTAGGTAGCTAAGCTCTCGAACTTATCCTGAATCGGACCATAAGCTTTAAGTATTACTTTTTTCCTGGCAAAAAGAGCGTGGAGCATGAAATGTCAAAATGTCATGAGTCGAATGTTGTGATAATATATATACATAACCGAATGGGGGCGAAGTGATGTCTTTCAAAAAATGGATAAAAAACCATGCTTGGTATAAATGTCCGAACTGTCATGAATATACGATCTCTTACTGGCATAAACTGAGCCTTTCGGATTATCGTTACGGGCATCACTGTAAAACCTGTGGAGGCAAAATAAAGCTGCCTGTCTGGTATACCTTTTTATTTGTTATAGAATTATTAACTTTATTTTTTGTGAATGTTAAATTAGATCTGCACAGTTTTCAGTCTGCCCTGTTAATTACAGTCTTCTTTATATTTATTTGGCTTGTCCAGTTTCCCTTTATACCGATAAAAAGTGGAACAAGGCAGAGGTATTTGGAAGGAAACGATGAAGATGAACAGAAAAATGACACTGTTTAAAGAAAACAGGCAGTGGTATAATCTCAGGGAATGTGTTTTTGGATGAGTATTAACTATGGTACTTGCTGGAAACTGTTCATGGAAGTTCAGAATTAGAATTGAAGGAGTAAAACTGGTAAGGTTGGATTCCTGCCGGAAAGAATTTATGCAGTTTACAGTAGATTTACACACCCATACCCTTGCAAGCGGCCACGCATACAGTACCATACAGGAAAATGTCCGGCATGCTTCGGAAATTGGAATGAAGCTGGTCGCAGTAACCGATCACGGGGTGACTGTTCAAGGTGGTCCGAACATTCTTTATTTCCATAACCTGAAGGTGATACCCCGTGTGATGTATGACGTGGAAGTCCTTCGGGGGGTAGAGGCCAATATCATGGATTATGACGGGAATCTTGACATTGAAGAGAAGTGGCTGAAGAAGCTGGATGTTGTCATTGCAAGCTATCATGAAATCTGTATAGCTCCTTCAACCAGACAGGAGCATACAAGGGGTCTTCTGGCTGTTATGGACAATGATTATGTGGACATTATCGGCCATTCCGGCAACCCGTTGTTTGAAATTGACATCGAACAGTTTGTTGCCAAAGCAAAACAAAAGAACAAGCTTATTGAAATCAATAACAGTTCTTTATACACCTCCAGAAAAGGCAGCGAAAGCAATTGTCTTGCCATTGCGAGGGAAGCCGCAAGGCAGGGAGCCAGAATTATCATGGGCAGCGACGCCCATATCAGCTTTGATGTCGGAAACCTGGCAAAAGCTTATGAACTGGTACAAAAAGCAGGAATATCGGATGACTTGATCATGAATACCCCGGAAAAAATAAAAGCGTTTCTGTTTGAAAAGGGGAAGGCACTGGATCTCAGGAAAGCCTGATCATCAATGGATTCAATAAACCCTGCCGTTGAACATTCGGAACGCTGCAATTTATTTCTTACCAGTTTGCCTGAATTTTAGACTTTATTTCTTCGGCTGTGTTTTCATCCTTTAATACCGATACGATTGCCAGAGCAAAATCCAGAGCTGTGCCGGCACCTTTTGATGTTATGAACTT
>JAEZBW010000728.1 GCA_023426765.1 Bacillota bacterium | reverse complement strand
ACCCTGTTCAGAGCGCCTTCCAGCTCCCGTATATTGGACAGGATGTTGTCGGCGATGTAAAAAATAACATCATCGGAAACAACAATCTTGTCCAGCTGCGCTTTCTTTTTCAGAATAGCGATTCTCGTTTCAATATCCGGGGCCTGTATGTCTGCAATTAACCCCCATTCGAACCGGGAACGGAGTCGTTCCTCCAGTGTATTGAATTCCTTCGGTGCCTTGTCACTGGAAATAACGATTTGCTTCTGCGCTTCATACAGCGCATTGAAGGTATGGAAAAATTCTTCCTGCGTTCTTTCCTTCCCTACAATAAATTGTATATCATCTATCAGCAAAACGTCGATATTGCGATACTTGTTTCTGAACTCTTCATTTTTTACATCTTTGATGGAATTGATCAATTCATTCGTAAATTTTTCCGACGTAACGTACAGAACCCTCGCATTAGCATTCTGTTCCAGTACATAATGCCCGATGGCGTGCATCAGATGGGTTTTTCCCAAACCGACTCCCCCATAAATAAAATATGGGTTATATTTTTTTGCAGGAAACTCTGCAACGGCAACTGCACCGGCATGTGCAAACTGGTTTCCGTTGCCCCTGACGAAAGTATCGAAGGTATACTTGGGGTTTAGTAAGGAAGAATGCGAATTTTTTTCCTCGACGCTGGGTTCGGCAGGAATGCTTTTTGAATCCCGGATGATCACTTCAATTTCATAAACCTTGTTGGTCACTGTTTTGATAGCGTTTGTTAGTAAGGATATGTAACGGGATTTCAGGATATCTCTGTTAAACTCGGAAGGAGCTTCTAAAACGAATACGTCATTCTCAATATGTAACGGTTTTACTGTTCTTATCCAGGTATCCAGACTTATTTTTGTAAGCTCACCATCCAGCAGTTCCTCAACCCTATTCCAAATATCCTGTATTGATAACAACATGACGATTCCTCCAAGGTTCATTTTAACCGGTACCTTTAACTATATCAAACTTCCACCGATGTTTCAATAAAATGATCCATGCGAAAAACGGTAATTGATGCCGCTACAACATATGGTATTCCTCTATTTCAAGGTGCTCAAAATGTAGGCGGCTGAAGAAAAAGACAAGATAATCTTTCAGAATGTATTGACGGTTTTAAAATTCATAATATATAATAGGTCTGATGCCTATTCAGGATAGTAAATTTTTTAACAAATAGAATATTGCTTTGAATGGAGGTGCAACAATGATTAGGACATATCAGCCGAAAAAAAGGCAAAGAAAAGTTGAACATGGCTTCCGTAAAAGAATGAAAACCAGCAACGGCAGGAAGGTTTTAAGAAGAAGAAGGCTTAAAGGAAGAAAACAATTAACTGCATAAGACCGCTGAGATGTGGTCTTTTTTTCTTTCCGGAATACAGGACGTATGGCAGTGGGGCGTTCCATCCGGGACGTTCCCGAACCACGTCCGTATCTTTTTGCAGTGAAACCCCCTGAAAAGACAAACAGGACAGGGCTGAAGACGAATATCGGCAGCGCAGTATTAAAACCGGACAACGGTGGAGATAATGATTCTGAAACAAAAGAATTATGGAACCGGAATGCTTGAAATGGGTAAAATAATAAAAATAAAACTGAACCGGGACTTTCAGAGGATATACCGTAAGGGCCGATATGCAGCGTCAAAGGGTTTGGTGATTTATATGCAGCCAAACCCGCTGAAGATCAACAGAATTGGGATTACAGCCAGCAAAAAATACGGAAAAAGCGTCCAGCGAAACAGAATACGAAGGCTGATTCGGGAAAGCTACCATACGCTGCAGGAGAAAATAAAGCCGGGGCATGATTTTATTGTTGTTGCAAGAAAGGCAGATGAAAGCGATCCCGGCTATCATCAGATATTGAAGGAAATGCGGTATATCCTGAAAAAACTGAATGTATTCACCGAAAAGAACAGCGAGCCGTCCGCTGAAAAGTTACCGGAGAATTGAAGCTTGGGGCGGATGGAACAGGAAATCACGATGAAAACAATACTGTTATGGTTGATACATGCATATCAGAGGTTTATATCGCCTTTAAAGGTAAACAGAACCTGCAGGTTCTATCCTACCTGCTCTGCTTACGCATATGAAGCCATAGAAATATACGGTCCGCTGAAGGGAATGCTGCTTGCGATCAAAAGGGTTTTAAAATGTCATCCTTTTCATCCGGGAGGGTATGATCCTGTAAAGCGGGAAGGAGAATAGAGATGTTTGATTTCATTGCCAAAATACTTGGCCAGCTGCTTTACTTTATCTACAATACCATTGCTTTTCATAATTATGGTCTCTCGCTCGTTCTCTTTACCATAATTATAAAACTCGCCTTATTGCCCTTAACTATCAAACAACTGAAGTCAACTCAGAAGATGCAGGAAATTCAGCCCGAGCTTCAGAAAATCCAGCAAAGATATAAAAATGATAAGGAAAAGCTGAATCAGGAAATGATGAAGCTTTATCAGGATAAGGGAGTAAGCCCCTTTGGCGGATGCCTGCCGATGCTCGTTCAGCTCCCCATTCTTTTTGCATTGTTTTATGTCATTCGCAGACCCCTTACATACATGTTTGGGTGGTCGAAAGAAATATTGGGGAATACAATCATTAAGATTATGTCCGTAAGTCCTGATGCTTTTCCGGCAAGCAGGTTCACATTTTTAGATCAGTTTGCAGGTGTTCAGGGCGATCCGGTAGCAGTGGCTACCTTGTTTGAGAAAAACCCGTATTTTGAAGTGAACATTATTGATGCCATCAACAAAATCCCAACCCTGGTTCAGGAAGGCACCGAGATGATCAAACTGACGTTCTTAAAGATTTTCAATCTTGGTGTTGTACCCACCTATAACCTGAAGCAGATCGGTGAAAATCCCGGGTTATATATTCCTGCCCTTGTACTGGTTCTGCTGACCGTGGCAACTACCTTCATTTCCACGAAGATGAGTATGGCCAAGACTGCGCAGAACAATGCCAACCCGCAAATGGCCCAAACCAATAAGACCATGATGTACTTCGGGCCATTAATGACCCTGCTGATCTCCTTCCAGGCTCCTTTGGGCCTGTCCCTGTACTGGTTGCTCAGCAACCTCGTTCAAATGGCACAACAATACTTTACAGATAAATATATGCTGAAAAAGAAGGAGGGATAAGCGTGGCGCAGTTTGTAGAAAAAGAAGGAAAAACGATCGAAGCCGCAATTGACGAAGCCCTGGGTGAGCTGAATATCGAAATGAAAGACGCGGAAATAGAAATACTGGATGAAGGAAGCAAGCGTCTGTTCGGGCTGATTGGCGGAAGAAACGCAGTTGTCCGCGTGTTTAAGAAAGAGAGCTATGATGACCTCGTCAGAAACTTCCTGAGGCCGATTTTAAATTCCATGGGCCTGGAAGAAGAGATGGAAGTGGTAATGGACGGTGATACGCTGACAGTCAGGCTGGCAGCAGAAAACATAGGAATTGTGATCGGGCGCAGGGGGGAGACGCTGGATGCACTGCAGTATCTTCTGGGCCTGGTGGTGAACAAATCCAGTGAAAAATTTATCCGGGTCACGCTGGATGTAGGAAATTATCGTGAGAAGAGGGAAGAGACGCTGGTGAAGCTGGCAAACAGGCTGGCCGAAAAGGTGTCAAAATCCAGAAAGAATATGACCCTTGAACCCATGAATCCCTATGAAAGAAGGATCATCCACGCAACACTGCAGAATTACAAATCGGTTGAAACATACAGTATCGGGGATGAACCCAACAGGAAGGTCGTTATCAAGTATAAAAAGGAAGCAAAGCTGGATTAACGGAAAACAAAGTGGACGATGGGGAACCCATTGTCCATTTTTCAAATTGTGAGAAGGTTTAAGCTTGCAGTTTTCAGTAATTTTCCGAGGGTGGCAGTATGACCGAAATTTCACAGACAGATACGATAGCAGCCATATCAACAGCCGTAGGGAACGCCGGTATCTCGATCATCCGGATCAGCGGGCCTCAGGCTTTTTTTGTCGCGTCTGCAGTTTTCAGGGGAAAGGGCGATTTTTTAAGCTACCCCTCCCATACCATTCATTATGGTAAAATTATAGACCCGGAAAGGAATGAAACCCTGGACGAAATCTTAATTTCCAAAATGAAGGGCCCTAAAACCTATACGGCCGAAGACACGGTAGAAATCAACTGCCATGGTGGGTATGTCACCGCATCGAGAATTCTGGATCTGTTGTACAGGCAGGGTGTAAGGCCGGCAGAAGCCGGTGAATTTACAAAAAGGGCCTTTATCAACGGCAGGCTGGATCTGGTTCAGGCTGAAGCGGTGATGGATCTGATAGGTTCCAGAACCGAAAAAGGCTCACGGGTTGCCGTATCCCAGCTTGAAGGGCGGCTGTCCGTTGAGATCGATGGCATATGGAAAGCTCTTGTAGAGCTGCTTGCTGAAATTGAAGTGAACCTGGATTATCCCGAATACGACTTTGAAGAAGTAACGCTGCAGAAGTGTGAAGGTGTAATTCAGAAAGCGATTGTAAAACTGGAAAAACTGATCGAAAGCTTTCATTACGGCAAAATTCTCAGAGAAGGCATGGAGGCTGCCATCATCGGCAAACCCAACGCAGGCAAATCCTCCCTGCTGAACCGACTTTCGCGTAAAAACCGGGCGATTGTTACCGATATTCCGGGAACCACCCGGGACATTCTTGAGGAATATGTGAACATTCAAGGCCTTCCGATTAAACTGATCGATACTGCAGGGCTAAGGGAAACACAGGATCAGGTTGAAAAAATAGGGGTTGAAAAAGCGCTTGAAGCCATTCAATCGGCCGATCTGATCCTGTTTATTCTGGACGCTCAAAGCGGTTTCGAAAGAGAAGACGCGGAAATACTGAAAACAGTGCAGGGCTTGGAACGCAAAACCCTGTATATCGTCAATAAAACCGACAAAACCGATGAAGGCAGACTGAAGGAAATTCGGGATATCGTTCCCTCATCCATCGAGATTTCCGTATTGGAAGATTCGGGGATCAACGTGCTGGAGAGTGAAATCCATCATTTTGTCAACAAGAACGATCTGGATATCGACAATCAAACACTTGTGACCAATGCAAGGCACAAACAGCTGCTGACCAGCAGCCTGGAAGGGCTGAAATCGGCGCTGAGCCTTGCAGAAGATGCGATGACCCTGGACATACTGGCAATGGAAATCAAATCCGCTGCTGAGAATTTGGGCTTTATTACCGGGCATGAGGTCTCTGAAGATGTCGTGTTGAACATTTTTGAGCGGTTTTGCGTGGGGAAATAGAAAAGAAGGGGTAAAATGGGCTATACACACGAAATGTATGATGTAGTTGTCATTGGGGCAGGTCATGCCGGGTGTGAAGCAGCTTTGGCCGCCGCCAGGATGGGGGCGAAAACAGCTGTTTTTTCGATGAATCTGGACAGTATCGCCAACATGCCCTGTAATCCAAGCATTGGCGGCACTGCCAAAGGGCATTTGGTTCGGGAGATCGATGCGCTGGGCGGTGAAATGGGTAAATGTGCCGACAAGACGCTGATACAATCCCGAACGCTGAACACGGCCAAGGGGCCGGCGGTTTTTTCGCTGCGTGCCCAGATGGACCGCAGATCCTATCAGCGGGAAATGAAGCATACCCTGGAGCTGCAGCAGAACCTGCATGTCTGCCAGGCAGAGATAGTAGAAATTCTGGTACAGGATCACAGGGTTACAGGCGTAAAGACGCATATTGGTTCCATCTTTCCGTGTAAGGCAGTCATTCTGACCACCGGCACCTATCTGAAGGGAAAGATCATCATCGGAGACGCCTTTTACAGCGGCGGCCCGGATGGGCTTTTGCCCGCCAATCAGCTGTCGGACAGCCTGAAATCCCTCGGACTGGAGTTAATGCGGTTTAAGACCGGAACGCCATCCCGTATCAACCGTCAAAGCATCGATTTTTCAAAAATGATTGAGCAGCCCGGGGATAATCCGATTGTACCCTTTTCCTTTGATCATGAAACCATTGACCGGGAACAGATATCCTGTCATTTGATCTATTCCACTGAAGAAACGCACAGAATCGTCCGTGAAAACCTGCACCGATCGCCGTTGTTCAGCGGCGCCATTGAAGGAATCGGGCCAAGGTATTGTCCCTCCTTTGAAGACAAGGTGGTTCGGTTTGCCGACAAGGAACGGCATCAGATCTTTGTCGAGCCCATGGGGCTGGATACCGAAGAGGTTTATCTTCAGGGTTTCTCGTCCAGTATGCCCGAGGATGTTCAGCATGCGATGATCAGAAGCCTGCCGGGCCTTGAGAATGCACAGATCATGCGCAATGCATATGCCATCGAATACGATTGCATTAACCCGTTGGATCTGAAGCTGTCCCTCGAGTTTCAAAAGATAGAGGGCCTGTATTCGGCCGGACAAATCAACGGAAGCTCAGGCTACGAGGAAGCGGCTGCTCAGGGTTTGGTTGCCGGCATTAATGCTGTTTTGAAGATACGCGGTAAGGAACCTTTGATCCTGGATCGATCACAGGCTTATATCGGGGTTCTGATTGATGATCTGGTTACAAAGGGAACCAATGAACCGTACCGCATGATGACCTCACGGGCGGAATACAGGCTTCATCTGCGGCAGGACAATGCCGACAGCCGATTAACCCCGATTGGCTACCAACTGGGGTTGATCTCTGAAGAACGGTATCAGAAATTTTTAGCAAAGCAAAGACAAATCCAGGAGGAAATTCAAAGGCTGAAGGCGAAAACCGTTCCGCCCTCGGAAAAGGTGCTTGCCTATCTGGACAAATATAAAAGCACCCGCATTTCAAGCGGAATGAAGCTTTATGATCTGTTGAAAAGGCCTGAACTGGAGTATAACACGCTGCGGGAAATAGATGAGGAATTTCCGGATCTGCCTGCGGTTGTAGCAGAAGAGGTATCCATATCGGTCAAGTACGAAGGTTACATCCAGAAACAGCTTCAGCAAATTGAACAGTTCAGGAAGATGGAGCAGCGGATCCTTCCAGAGGACGTCCGGTACGAAGAGATCTCCGGCCTGCGCATCGAAGCCAGACAAAAGCTTGCCAGGCACAAGCCCCGATCGCTGGGGCAGGCTTCCCGGATATCGGGGGTTTCACCGGCGGATATCTCCGTTCTGGTGATATATCTGAATGCAATCAGCAGGAGGAAAGAGGAATGACCTCTGAGAATGTGGAACTCCTAAAAAAAGGCGCCGCCGAATATGGCATTACACTGACAGAAGAAAAGCTGGCTCAGTTCGGCCGGTACCATCAAACGCTTGTAGAATGGAATGAAAAAATCAATTTAACAGCCATTACCGAAGAAAGGGAAGTGGTGCTGAAGCATTTTATCGATTCGATTTCGGTGCTGCGCTGCTTGCCGGAAGGAACCGGTTCCCTGATTGATGTAGGCACTGGTGCCGGCTTTCCGGGCATACCCTTGAAGATTGTGCAAAAAAATCTGAAGGTTACGCTGTTGGATTCACTGGAGAAAAGGGTTCGGTTTTTGGATACTGTTATCACCGAAAATCAGCTATCAGGTATTCAGGCAATCCATGGCCGGGCTGAAGACTTTGCCCGGGAAAAGTCCCATCGTGAACGCTACGATATAGGCATTGCAAGGGCAGTAGCCTCCTTGCCGGTTTTATGCGAATATATTCTGCCTTTTGTACGCATCGGCGGTCTTTTTATTGCGATGAAGGGAAGCGAGGTTCAAAAGGAGCTTGAAGAGGCCGGCAAAGCGATTTCAATCCTCGGCGGCAGGGTCAAAAAGGTGGAACATTTTATGCTTCCGTTTGATCCGATGGAAAGACATATAATTTCGATAGAGAAAGTTAGACAGACACCGACACAATACCCAAGGAAAAGCGGCAAACCTACAAAGTCACCCATACAATAATCCCGAAATCCTTGGAACTCAACCATTTCCTGCGATCGAATACCGGAATAAAAAAGAGGAATTAAAAAAAGGGACGGCGAATATAAAAGCTGTGAAAACATTCCGCATCTTTTGTTCATTCGGTAACAAAAGAAAATGAGTAAGGAAGGTGCCGTCATGACATTGCAGGAAAGGTTTATGTTTAACCGGTCGGATAAAAAGGAAAATCAAAAGAAGATCACCTATATCCCGATTGAGAATATAAGGCCCAATCCCTATCAGCCCAGGCGCAATTTCGAGCATGGCGCTCTGGAGGAGCTATGCAATTCAATCAGGGAATATGGCGTAATCCAGCCGATTAATGTCCGTAAAACACCCTCCAATCATTATGAGCTGGTTGCCGGTGAAAGGCGTTTACGGGCGTCGCTGATGGCAGGGCTGAAGGAAATTCCGGCTATCATTATCGATGTGAATGAGGATGATCTGGCAATCATGGCTCTGATCGAAAACCTTCAGCGGGAGGATCTGGGTTACATGGAAGAGGCCGAGGGCTATCGCAATCTGATCAAGGATCATGGCCTTACCCAGGAGGATCTGGCCCAGAAAATCGGTAAAAGCCAATCCACCATTGCCAATAAGATACGCCTGCTAAAGCTTCCGCCCATGGTGAAGAAGATGCTGCAGGATCACCAGCTTACCGAGAGGCATGCCCGGGCCCTCTTAAAGCTCCACGACGAGCAGATCCAGCTGAAGGTGCTGCAAAAGGTTTGTGAAAAGGATCTGAACGTGAAAAAGACCGAGGAATTGGTACAAAAAGCTCTGGATAAGTATGTGGATCCCGTGATGTATGAGAACGGAAAGCGGCTTACCCGATCCATCAAGGATATCCGGATTTTCGTCAATACCATCCGCCAGGCCATCGACATGATGAAAAAGTCAGGTGTCAACGCCAAGGCGGCACAGATTGACAGGGGTGAATTTGTTGAGTTCATCGTCCGAATTCCCAAAAAGGAGCAGACGATGAAAAGGGCGCAATAAGCCTTATATTTAAATGCTTTTGTCCCAATAAACAGTATGTAAAACACTTCCGGCGGTTATGTTTGGAAGTGTTTTTGGTTTTTAAATACCTCGCCCTTCAAAGGTGAATCAGCACGACAGGGTGTAGACAGAAGGGAAAAACTTTATTAAAATAGAGTATGACCTGAATATTTGGAAGATTTTTAGCGGGGCAGGCAAAATAGAAACCTATTTTGTCAGCCCTGTACTGTGTAAATAAATCCATTTCAGCGACGATTGGAAGGGAGTACATTTCAATGCCAGACAACAAAATGCCCGAGGAGAGAGACTTTCATATAATTCCGGTTGATATCGAAGAAGAGATGAAGCAATCCTTCATTGACTATGCCATGAGTGTTATCATCGACAGGGCGCTTCCGGATATCCGCGACGGGTTGAAGCCGGTTCACCGGAGAATTCTCTACACGATGCACATCTCGGGCTTTACACCCGACAAGCCTTACCGGAAATCTGTTGCAACCGTTGGTGAGGCGTTAAAAAGCTTTCATCCCCATGGCGATGCCGCGGTTTATGACAGCCTTGTCCGCATGGCACAGGATTTCTCATTGCGCTATCCCCTCGTGGACGGGCATGGCAACTTTGGTTCGGTAGACGGGGACTCTCCTGCGGCCATGAGGTATACGGAAGCAAGGATGTCTAAAATAGCAACCGAAATGCTGCGGGACATTAATAAGGACGCCGTGGATTTCAAGCCTAATTTTGATGATCATGAAATCGAGCCGGTCGTTCTTCCATCACGTTTTCCAAACCTGCTTGTAAACGGCTCCTCCGGGATTGCTGTGGGTATGGCCACCAATATCCCCCCGCATAACCTTACTGAAACCATCAACGGTATCATTCAAACCATCGACAAACCGGATATTGATAACAATGAATTGATGGAATATATCAAGGGCCCCGATTTTCCGACCGGCGGTATTATTCTGGGCAAGAAGGGGATCCGCGATGCTTATGCGACAGGCCGGGGAAGAATCGTCGTACGGGCAGTCACTGAAATAGAAACCTACAATAACAACCGTCAGCGCATTATTGTCACCGAATTACCCTATCAGGTGAACAAGGCGCGGCTGCTTGAAAAAATAGCCCAACTGGTGAAAGACAAGAGAATTGATGGGATATCGGATCTGCGTGATGAATCCAACAGGCTTGGCATGCGCATGGTTATCGAGCTGAAAAGAGATGCAAATGCCAATGTAGTGTTGAATCAATTATTTATGAACACCCAGCTGCAGGATTCCTTTAATGTGAATATGCTTGCTTTGGTTCAGAACCCTGATGGGAAGTTTGAACCCAAAGTTGTCAATCTGAAGGAAACCATTGTTCACTATATCCGTCATCAGGAAGAAGTCATCCGCCGCAGAACCCAATACGATCTGGAGAAGGCAGAGGCAAGGGCTCATATCCTGGAAGGTTTGAAGATAGCGTTGGATCACCTGGATGAAGTGATTCACATCATTCGCCATTCCCGTACCGAAGCACAGGCGAAGGAAAACCTGATGGAACGCTTCGGCTTTAGTGAAAAACAGGCCCAGGCTATTGTGGACATGAGACTTGGCCGCCTGACCGGCCTGGAACGGGAGAAGCTGGAGGAGGAATACCAGGAGGTTCTTGCAAAGATCGCCTGGTTCAGGGACATCTTGTCCAAGCCCGAACTGGTGGACAGCATCATCAAGGATGAGCTGACCGATATCAAAAACCGGTATGGCGATGAAAGGCGAACCAGTATCACCTTTGACACCGATGATATTGAAATGGAAGATTTGGTGGACGATGAGGATATTGTTGTCACCTTAACCCAATACGGTTACATTAAAAGAACCTCGATAGATGCCTATAAGAGCCAGAAGCGGGGCGGTAAAGGGATCACCGGTTTAACAACCCGTGAAGATGATTTTGTTACAAATATATATACCACCTCCACACATCACTACCTTTTGTTCTTCACAAACAAGGGCAAGGTGTATAAGCTGCGTGCATGGAATATCCCGGAGGCAGGACGTCAGGCCAAGGGAACAGCCATTGTAAACCTTCTTGAAATGGGTGCTGATGAAAAAATCAACGCAGTCATCACCATCACCGGGGAAGAGAAGGACATGTACCTGTTCATGGCCACCCGTGGAGGAATGGTAAAGAAAACCCCGCTGGAACAGTATGAAAACATCCGTAAGGGGGGCTTGCTGGCTGTTTCACTGATCGATGATGATGAACTGATAGAAGTTCGACTTACCGATGGAAGCCATGATATTCTGCTGATCACGAAGAAAGGTATGTCCATTCGTTTTAAGGAGAAGGATGTCCGTCCCATGGGAAGAACCTCTCAGGGGGTTATCGGTATCCGCCTGGACGACGATGACGAAGTTATCTCCATGCTGCGCTATAACGAGGACACCACGCTGCTGGTTGTCACTGAAAACGGCTTTGGAAAGCGAACCGAGCTGGAGGAGTATAAGGTACAGGTTCGCGGCGGCAAGGGTATTCTGACCTACAAGGTAACCGAAAAAACCGGTGTTTTAATCGGTGCGAAGCTTGTCGACGAAGAAGACGATATCATGCTGATCAATATGGATGGAAACATTATCAGAATGCATGTGGATGAAATCAGTATTCTCAGCAGGGTTACACAAGGCGTCACATTGATGAGAACCAACGAGGAAAATAAGGTTGTCTCTATAGCTCGCATCACAAAAGAGATGAAAGAGGATGAAGAAGAGGCCGAAGAAGAATAACAATTAAAATGTTACTTTAATAAATACTTTAGAAAGCCTGCTGCTGCAGGCTTTTTAATTTAAACAGCAGACTGTCTAATCTGAAACAGAAAGCGGATTCCCTAACTTGAAACTGGGGTTGACATAACTTTACTCCCATGATAGTATGATTGAGCCGCATTCGTGGAACGAAATCCACAGGAAATACCGGAGAATTCAGAGAAACTGGCAGAAAAAAGTTAACCCGAAGGTGTTGACAAACAGAAAGCGGCATGATAAGATATATAAGCTGTCGCCGATAATTCCTGAAGATATGCAGTACAAGCGAAGTTCAGGGGTGAGGATGACAAACCGGCGGAAGCCGGAACTGGACATTGAAAATTGAACAGTGCAGGTGTGGCTATGTGAAAGCGTTTTGTTATGCAAAACGATGTAACATAACACA
>JAEZBW010000708.1 GCA_023426765.1 Bacillota bacterium | reverse complement strand
GGCCTGGATGGCTTTGATGTCGTGGCGCAGGATGTCGGTCATGGCGTTGAGGGCGACCTGGAGCCGGGCGGCTTCGTCGTCGCCGTCGGCGGTAAGATGCACGTCGAAATTGCCGGCGGCGATGTTCTCGGCGGCGGCGGTGGCTTCGGCCAGGGGCCGGGCCACGCTGTAGCCGATGGCCAGGCACAGGCCGCACAGGGCGAGCACCAAACCGGCGAACAGGGCGGCGGAAACGGTCGCCGCCTTGGTGAAGGCCCCCTGGATGACGGCGGCGACACGGGCTTCCTCCCGCCGCACGTTGTCGATGTACACCCCGGAACCGATCCAGAAGTCCGTGCCGGGAATCATCATGGCGTAGGAGAGCTTGTGTTCCTGGCCGGCTAAAGGTTTGTGGAAGATGTAGGACACGAAACCGCCGCCGGCCTGGGCTTGTCGCGCCAGTTCCAGGACATAGCGCACGCCGTCGGCGTCGGTCAGGTCGGCGAGATCCCGGCCGGCCAGTTCGGGCCGGGGCGGCAGGGCGATGTTCACGGTGTCCTGATAGACGAAAAAATAGCCTGAACCGTCGCTCTCGAAACGGATGGGATCAAGGATTTGCCGGACGAGCGCCTTGCGCCCGGCCTCGTCCGGGATGTCTTTGAGCAGTTGTTCCAGCGCCGCGGCCATGGACCCGACCGCAGCCGTCAATTTGCTTTTCTCGCCGTCGAGCATGGCCTGGTGGGTCCGGCGGACCACGGTTTTTTCCAGGGGAACGGCTACGGACACAGCGAAAAAAAATGTCGCCGCGGCAAAAACGACCACAAGGCCCACAAGGCCGAACAGGCGGACGGCGACCGGAACCCTTCGGAGCATGACGTCCCATCCTGAAACAGGGTTATGGGACGGAGCATGGCAGAGTCCGCTGCTTTCGGCAACGTCCGGGGCAATGCAAGCGGTACGTCGGGAACTGGCGGAGGATTCGGGTTTCCGATTTGGGGCAATGGCTTTGGGGCAAACAGGCCAAGGCCGGGTTGGGACCGGGCCGAATGGCCATGCCGTCTGATCGGAACGGGAGGCGTGGATGCTGATGGCGTCGCCGCCTCCCGTCGGGCGGTTCCCCTTGGCCCAGGCCGCGACAGTACGCCGGGGCGGCGACCGGGAGGCCGCCAAGCGGCCGGCGCGGGAGTGCCTCTATGCCGGGCGACAAGACGCCTGGGCCGGCGGCCGGGGCGTCACTGCCAGGTGATGGTCAACGTGCGCTTGCCCCACTGCACGGCGCCGCAGGCGTCGTCGCCGTAGAAAATGTCGATGGTCTTGTCGTGGCGGCCATGCATGACGTCCAGGACCTTGAACTGTCCCAGACCCTCGATGGTGATGAGGTCGCCCCGGTCCAGGCCCATGTCGAGGAGATCGGGCGAGACGGCCACGGCCTTGCCGTCGCGGGTGAGCACGTCGCCCCAGGCCCCGCGCGCGGCCCGTTTGTTCTTGGCCTTGGGCGAGCAGCCGGTGTAGGCCAGGGCCTTGACGCGCACGGACTTGGCCGGAGCCAGCGGCCGCGTGCCGAAGAGGTAGCCCGGGTCGTCGAGGCGGCCCACGGCGGCCTCCTCAGGTTTTTTCTTGGCCGCCGGCGGGGCGGCCTCGGCGAGCTGGTTGCCGCCTCGGGCCGTGGCGCAGCCCGGCAGGGACAGGGACGTCACGAGCAGGGTCAGGGCCGTTATCACGATTCGTGCTTGTCGCATCGTCGCTCCATGGCTTCGGGGCGACCGCGCCGTTGACGCCGGCATCTGGCATATCGATGCCTGTTGGCGTCAGGCTGTGGGACGGGCGCTTTTGGCCCGGCCGTCGCGGTCGACCGCGTTGGTGGAGTGGCTCGCGTGGCGCGAGACATGCCCCGGCCGCCGACTGCCGACGACGGGGCGACGCGCGCATTGGCGTCGTCTTGGAAGCAGACCTCGGCAAGACGCTGCGGCCTTGCCTGCCTGTAGCTTACCTATGGCGGTTGCGGGACGCCGTGTCAAGGCGACGGGGGATGGTTGGGGGATGGTCAAAAAGACCGGGTTGGCGGCGAGTTAGTCGCAAACGAAAGGGGAGCGTGGTGCTCCCCTTTCGGAATGGTCCGTGATGCCGGGCTGTTGGCGGGGGGCAAAAAACTCGGTTTTTTTTGCTTTCCCGCCTGTTTCGGATTGGGACTTCCTCCGAAACAGCCTTTTATTTCAAGGCTTTGCTGGCACTGTTCAGCTTCGGGTCGGCATTTTGCCTAGCCGGCCTTGGGGCCTTGGTCATCGTCCTTGGCGGCTGGGGCGGCTTCGGTCTTGTCGCCCTGCGGGGCCGCGCTCTCCGCTTGGCCCTCGGCCGGTCGGGGCGCGTCCGCCGTGCCGGTCTTGCCGGCCTCGTCCGCGCCAGGCTGCGAGGACGCCGCGGGTTGGGGGATCGCTCCCTCGCCCGCCTGAGCGGAGGCCGTGGGGTGGGCGGCCTCGGGTGCTTCGGGAGCCTCGGGCGCGCCCGGCGTGTCGGGCGAACGCGGCGGTTCCTTGGGGCCGCCGTCGCCGGCG
>JAEZBW010000628.1 GCA_023426765.1 Bacillota bacterium | reverse complement strand
TTTCAGGATTCTCCGGGAGGTTATGCCGGAGGGCATGAAAGCAATAGGAGGGCCGGGGAACGGGGTATTTGAATGCGTACAGGATTTGGTGGGTTATACCGGGCTTTGCTATATGAAATGTGACGATCCTGAACTATTCAGTGAGATGTTTAAAACAATCGGAGATGTGATGGTAGCCATCTGGACGGAGTTTGCGGAAAGATTCGGCGATATTTATGCCGTGCTCCGGTTTGGGGACGACCTGGGTTTCAAGTCAGATACACTCATCTCACCCCAGGACATCATACAAAACATCATCCCGCAATACAGAAGGATTACAGATGTTGTTCACGCTTATCACAAGCCTTTCCTGCTTCATTCATGCGGGAACATCTTCAATGTTATGGAGGATCTGATCCATACAGCCAAAATAGATGCGAAGCATTCGAATGAAGACCAGATTGCACCATTCTCGGTTTGGGTTGAACGTTATGGTGACCGTATCGGCAATTTCGGAGGGGTTGACCTGGATGTCCTGTGCTGTCAGGACGAAAAATCCATCAGGGATTATGTAAGGGATGTTATCGGATATACGAAGGGACACGGAGGATTCGCTCTGGGCTCCGGAAATTCAATCCCGTTCTATGTCCCGGTGGAAGGGTTTATGACAATGATAGAAACGGCAAGGGAAATGCGGGGAGATTATTCATGTTTCGTATAAAAAACCATGTAAAAAGCAAAGGCAGGCATGTAGGAAATCAGGCAATGCCGGTATAGAATATTCTTGCAGAACCAGTTGGCAGACCGCTCGGAAAAGTATGTTTATTCGTAAATTACCAGGCTTCCGTGCTTGAAACACGCAAGCATGAATAAACACGCATTTTTGTGTGTACTTTAAGAATAAACCGATCTTCCGAGCCGGCTCCTGGTTTTGTGATTGTTTTTTCAGCGAAAAGAATATTTGAATCGGAGGGTTGAAGATGAAGCATGTGCTGTCCGAATTGAATCGTTTCAGGCAGATGGGTACCGGCTATTGGAGCGAACGAATTATCTCTCAATTGGAATATGCAATTCAGGTTTCCAAAGTTAAAAAGGGCGAACACCATGAACTAATCCGAAAAACAGTTGATTTTCTGGCTGATGAGGCGGACAGGGAAGGAATCATTACCCGATCTGCCGCTATGAAGGCTGAATCGTTGCTCAGTGAGATGTCGGCCAGCGCAAAAAGCTTTCAGTTGATATGCGCAGCCCATGCCCACATCGATATGAACTGGATGTGGGGATATCATGAAACCGTAGCGTTAACCCTGGATACCTTCAGGACGATGCTGAACCTCATGGAGGAGTATCCGGATTTCAAGTTCTCCCAGTCCCAGGCTTCGGTCTATAAAATTGTGGAAGAATATGAACCCGCCATGCTGGAGGAGATCAAAAAGAAAATCCATGAGGGGCAATGGGAAGTCATTGCTTCCACCTGGGTTGAAACAGACAAGAACATGCCCAATGGAGAAAGCCTTGCCCGGCACATTCTCTATACGAAGAAAACCCTTTCAAAGCTATTGGATATTCAGCCCGAGTCCCTTGAACTGGATTTCGAACCCGATACTTTCGGTCATAGCCGCAATGTTCCTGAAATCCTTACACAGGGAGGGGTAAAATATTATTATCACTGCCGGGGATACAACAAGCGCAGTATCTATCAATGGAAATCTCCATCGGGCAATTCCATTCTGGCATACTGCGAGCCCGAATGGTATAACGCCTTTATTGAACCTTCGATGGCTCTGCATATTCCGCAATTCTGCACCGATAATGGCATCCAAACGATGCTGAAGGTTTATGGGGTTGGAGATCACGGTGGGGGCCCAACCCGGAGAGACATCGAAAAAATCATCGAAATGTCCTCATGGCCGGTGTTTCCAGATATCCGGTTCGGAACCTTCCGGGAATATTTTAAAATCCTTGAACGGAACAGAGATCAGTTTCCCGTGGAAGAAGACGAGCTGAACTTTGCTTTTACCGGCTGCTATACGACGCAAACCAGGATTAAAGCCGGTAACAGGGTAAGCGAAGCGAAGCTGAATGAAGCCGAATGCCTCAGCACGATATCGGGATTGTTCGCAGGGGGCCGTTATCGGTCGGATCTCCTTGAAAAGGCCTGGGAGAATGTTCTTTTCAATCATTTCCATGATATTCTTCCCGGTTCCGGTGTTATCGACACCCGGGAATATGCCATGGGACTGTTCCAAAAGACAATAGCCGCAGCGAATAATGAATTGTTCAGTGCAATGCGGAACATTGCGTCACGGATAAACACAGTCGGACTGAACCTTCCATCCGAGGATTTCGGAAAAACCATGTCCGAAGGCGCCGGCACCGGCTTTGGAATTGCGGAATATGGAATACCGCAAACCGAGCGTGGAAGGGGGATAAACAGAATATTCCACATTTTCAATCCTTCTTCGCATGAAAGGGAAGAGCCTGTTGAAATCACCGTATGGGATTGGCCGGGAGATAAGGGAAGAATCCTTGTAAGGGACTGTTTCGGTAACCCGTTACAGCACCAGATTATTGCAGGCGAAGCAGGGAAAAAGGATGAAAAATACTGGGATCATGAATACTTTACGATGCTTGTGGAAATGAAGGTACCGGCTTGCGGGTATATGACGGCTGTACTTTCTGAAAAGGAACCGGAAGAAATCCCGGTGAATCTTTTGCGTGGCGTCAGAGTTGAACAGGAAGACAATTATATCCTTGAAAACAACTGTATCCGGGTGAAATTCGACCCGCAAAATGCTGCAATTCTTTCCCTTACCGATAAAAAAACCGGTACGGAAATGATGAAGGATAACCATCCCGGCGGTATTTTCAGGCTTGTGCATGAGGATGATGTCAGAGGAATGACGGCCTGGATAGTCGGAAGAGCCATGAAGGTTGAAAACCTGAATACCGCAGTGAACGTTAAAATCTCAAAGCTTCATACCGGCGGCAATGCTTTGCGGCAATGGCTGAAGTACAGCCTTGCATTCGGGCAGTCCGAGCTGAAGGTTACGGTATCCCTGAACCAGCATTCCAGCAGGCTTGATTACGAGGTTGAATGTGACTGGCAGGAAAGAGCGGAGAAAGGAAAATATGTTCCGCAGCTGAATTTCTACCTGCCATTGGGCTATGAAAGCATTGGTTACAGATATGATATTCCCTTTGGAACCATTGACAGGCAGGGAAAAGAGATGGATATGCCGGCAAACAGCTGGATCATGGGTATTCCGTCGGAAGGCCGGAACCTGGCTGTTATGCTGATGACACAGACAAAATACGGGTTTCGCGGAGCTGCGGATTCATTAGCGGTGACGCTTATCAGAAGCGCTTATACGCCGGATCCATACCCGGAAATCGGAATACACCATATCAGGTTTTCCATTGGCCTTACCGATAGCACCCGGAAAAGCCTGTCCATACGGCAAGCCTTTGATTACAATCATCCGGTTAAATTTCTTTCGGGAACGATCCATCCAGGCGATCATCCTCCGGAAAAAAGCTACATAACGCTTGAAGAAGGCAGCGCAGTCATTTCGGCTGTAAAGATCCCTGAAAACAGCCCGAACGAAAGTATGCTCATCCGGGTGTATGAAACAGAGGGAAATAACACGGATGTGAAGATCCGGTTTGCCCGGAGGGTGAAGAGCGCTGTCTTTATGGATATCAATGAAAAACCGTTGAATAACGGGCAGGCCATTCACCCGGACAAAGAGAGTATAACCTTCAGAGTAAATGCTTATAGTGTAGCCGGCATCTGTGTGCAATTTGAGTGATGATCTCATCCATAGAGCATTTAATCAGGCATCCAGAGTGGGTCGGGATATTGTGATATTCCGATCCACCGGCGTATAATCGGTAAAATATACGGTAAACTCCGCAGCGCTCCGGGGCTCGCTGCCTCTCATCCGCGAGGTATAAGCGTGCTTTGCGAAACCTGGCCCCACACGGATTTGATCCATTCCTTTTTTCACGGTAATAAAGCCCGATTTAACAGTGATACTTCCGCCTGCATCGCCATGAATGATAAAGTTTTCTCCCTCTGCAGCAGAATCGGCTGAAAAACATAGCTCTACTTTGGCGGGGACTCGATCACACCCCTGTGAAGCGATATGTACGGAAAGAGAACCGGCAGTTTCCAAAACATCCACATTCAGCTTCAGCTCCACCATGTTCACCTTCCGCCGGGAGGAATGATCCATAAGAGACCAATCGGGTGACATGGGAGGCTGATCCAAAGGCATGCGGTAACAGCCCTGCGAAGTAAAGGAAAGCCGGTAGCCATTTTCAGTTTTCTGCAGTTCCTGCGCTTTGAACTGGGCTACAGCAAAAAAAGATGCGCAAAGCTTCATATAGCATCTTAAGCTGCCCGCCTGAAAGAAAAGAAAGCGACTGTTGTTTTTCAACAGCGTATAACTTGTGTTCTCCCTTCGAACCCGGACAATCCCGGACTTCGGATAAAACTTTTCGAAGTCTGCGGTTAGCGGGAGCGTTTCCATTTGAAAATTCTTAATTTCAGGATGGAGCATAAAAAAGGAAACAAGCGGCGGGAGATTGTTCCTGCGATAACCTTCCTCCAGAATGGTGTCCGCCATGCAGGCATACCGGCCATCTTTCATTTTCCAGGCCATGTACAGGTAGAGAGGATAATAAGCAGTCGGATAAAACAACTCGCTGCCTGCCGCACCGGCATTGTCCTGCCGGGTGGAATTCCCGGTGAATATGGTTCCATCGGGTTCGATATAGGTGAACATCATGTCCAGGTTTCGTCTTACATCTTCAAGAAGCTGTTCACGGCCTGTCTCCTGGGACAGCATAATCAATGCATTGTCATTCGTGGCGTTATAAATTCCTGACGATCGCTCGGTAAATTCTCCATTTTCGTCACAATCAATCCCTTCTCGCAGATAAAGATTCGCCGCTTCGCAAAAAGAGGTTTCTCCGGTTATGTTATAAGCCATCATCAAAGACGAGGCGATCACCCATCTGTGGTTTGGGGTGTGAAAGCCCCCGTTCACCATGCCCTCAGCGCTTTTGTAAATTAACTGATACAGTTTGCTGTGAATCGAATCGGTCTCGTTTCCAACCGGATACCTTTGCGAAACCCGATATGCACCGGCAAGATACTGGACAATGAACCCGGTATCGGGGGAGGAGTAAAAATTCGTGACAGTCAGATCGAATGTGCCGTCGGGCCTTTGAATTCTCTCCAGATATTGCAGAGCGTGCAGAATGCTTGTATAAACATCACTGTTTTTAAACCAGCTGCTGTCTGCATTACAGTATACAGGAACTAGGATGGAGAGATTTTCAGCCGCTCTTGCGGGAATAACAAGCTTATCCGGCTGGTCTTCAAAACCGCCGAAATCGATTGACATGACGTCCCTGACCTGATTTGACAGAATTGCCGGGACACATTGATCCTGCTGTTTCAGGATTATCGGATAATGATCTTTCATAAAATGTCACCGCCTTTTATCAACGAATAAAAGCTGCGGGCTGTTTTCCGTGCCCGTAAAAGAGGAAGATTCTACTGAAGAAAAACTCTGCTGCAGCGCTTTTGCTGCTATAAAAAGATGTAAATGATGCGCCTGATATCAAGTGTAAAAATATCCAGAGCTACAGGAAAATTATATTGCAGCAGCTCTGTCATTTGCAATATGGCAATGGACGGGACAGACATATCGTTAAAAAACTCATGGAAAAAGTTGAATTCACCGTATACGATGAAAAAACGCACTGGTATAGAATGGATTTGAAAATGATTTGGATGAGGGGGTACCGTCGTGGCAAACTTCAATATCCATCAGCAAGCCGAAAGGCGCAACCGGATTTTTAGTCTGTACAGGGATTTCTTAGGGCAGTGCATCGGTGACAACGGGAAGTGGTACGGCAATGAGTCCGAAATGGGCGTCCGGGAAAAAATATGGCATTGCCTCGCGCTGCTGGAGGGAAATGAACAGCAAATCAAAAAGGCAAACCGGATTCTCTCGGACATCATTCTGGAAAAATGCGAATTCGCTCCAATGAATTGCATGCAGGTTCTGCTGAAGCATGAGAAAAAGCTGGAGAAAAGCGTTATCACAAAGCTGGAAAACTATGTCCGGATCAGCCTGAAGGTGATGGCGGGAGATAACATCCATTATACCATGTTCAATGACAATTTTGCTTCGATGGCGGTGTTCACACTCCTTACGGCAGGCGAACGCTTCAATGACAGGCCGGCATTTCGCGCAGGGGCGGAAAAACTGAATCAACTGAAGGAAAGATATATGCGCTGCGGCGTACTGATGGAGTACTGCAGCACTACATATCTTTCCATTACAATCACATGCATGGCTGAAATTGTGAATGAAATAAAAGATGAAGAGATCCGGGGCATCGCACTGCAATGTGAGGAACGGGCCTGGGCTGAAGCGGCATGTTATTATCATCCGCCTTCGGGGCATTTGGCAGGGCCCTACTCAAGAGCGTACACCGTGGATACGCTTGGACATATCACCCCCTTACATTGCCTTTTATATATGATGTTCGGAGAAGAGATCATCATCAATCCGGTTATAGACCTGTTTCCGCACCGGCCCGGGCTTGTCGTGCATCATGGCCTGGAAAGGCTGATGTGGCCCGGTGTTATATGGTCGTGCAGCGGTTTGTGTCACTGCCCGGATTATCTGCAGGAGGTTTTGCTGCACAAGCCATATCCCTATACCGTGCTTGCAAGGGCTGAAGGCCTTCCCTGCCTGACCGATGGTTATTATTCCGATGCCATATCCGGGGTAAAGGCACCCTTTAACAATACCCTGGAATACCAGGCGTATTCCGGTCCGCTATCCACCTATATGACGGAAAATTATGCAATGGGTACGGCATTTTCCCAATATCACGACGGCGGCCTTTCAGAATCTTTTCACGCTGTCTACCGGAAAAAGGTTCCCGCCGCAGACATCACCGAAACAGGGGTTGTGTTCAGCCGGTACATCATCAATGATAAAAAACCTGAAACAAACAATCATTATTCGGTTTATGGGGATTCCGACGGCATGATCGGTTTTCGCGACGAGGCACGAAAATTTGGTATCCAGCATAAAAACTATTCTATGATGGTCTACAAACCGAAACAGTTTGAATCGCACCGCATTACCAGCATGAAGCTGTCCATCCTTTTTCC
>JAEZBW010000523.1 GCA_023426765.1 Bacillota bacterium | reverse complement strand
GGCCATCAGGGAATTTAACATCTCCCTCAACGGAAAAACCTGCATGGATATCGGAGCTTCCACCGGCGGGTTTACAGACTGCATGCTGCAAAACGGCGCTCAAAAGGTCTTTGCCATTGATGTTGGTTATGGCCAGTTGGCCTGGAAGCTTCGCAGCGACAACAGGGTTGTTGTGATGGAGCGTACTAATTTCAGGTATGTGACACCCGAGGACACAGGAGAAGCTGTTGATTTCGCATCGGTAGACGTTTCATTCATTTCGCTGAAAAAAATACTCCCGCCCGCCAAACAACTTCTAAAGCAGGATGCAACCATGGTTTGCCTGATAAAACCCCAGTTTGAAGCCGGTCGGGAAAAAGTGGGCAAGAAGGGTGTTGTCCGGGATCCGTCGGTGCATATGACGGTTATCCAGGAGATTATGCAGTTTGCTGAGGATGAGGGTTTCTTTGCCTATGCACTGTCCTATTCTCCCGTCAAAGGGCCCGAGGGAAATATTGAATATCTTCTTTATCTCGGATTGATTCCATCCGATGAAGCACCTGCACAAATCGAACAGGTTGTCGCAGCAGCCCATGAGAATCTGGGACATACCAATAACGCTATAGAATAACCGTACAACGGTTCTCATCGATAAACCGTCCGGAAAATCAAGAGTATTAATGGAAAGTACACATATAACGCTGATAGAATAAGCTTATTCTAAAATCTGATTCTCAAGTCATCTTGAGCGAAGCGAGTAATCTCACACAGCAAAAACCTATTCCATTGCACACCCTTCTTCAGACCCTATTGTTTATGACAATGACAGATATGCCTGTAACCCACAACGGCCCTTTGAGCAGGAAAGAATTTGGTTGTATTATTATTCAATTTCACTGTATAATAGTATCCGGAGGTACAGGTTATTATGGATCAGATTCGGATTGGCCTGTCCGTAAATGAAAAGAGAGATAAGGATCTGCTGGTAACCCAAAAGGTGATCGACAGTATCCGCAAGTATGATATGATTCCGCTTCTGTCAAAACCTGTCGCAGAAATACTTGGTATGTCCGGAGGGATTGAGGAAGCCGAACTGTATGAACAGTCCGCTTTTGTGGTTTCTCTGGGTGGTGACGGAACACTGTTAAACGCAGCACGTTCGGTATTTCGGTATGATGTGCCGGTATTCGGCATTAACCTGGGAACCGTGGGTTTCTTAGCAGAAGTTGAAATAAATGATATCGATAATGCCTTCATGCGTCTGTCCAAAGGGGATTATTCCCTTGTAAACCGTATGGTACTGTCGGCCTGCGTAAACCGAAACGGAAGCTGTGTGTTTGAAGGCATTGCGCTGAATGATGTGGTTGTCAGCAGAGGTGGGTTGTCCCGAATTATTCGTTTGAAGGTGTATGTTGACGATCAGTTTATCGACTTATTTCCGGGGGATGGTGTCATCGTCTCAACCCCTACAGGTTCGACAGCCTACACGCTGTCGGCCGGGGGACCGATTGTCCAGCCTGATATGCAAATGATGATCACAACCCCGATTTGTCCTCACATTTTGTATTCCCGTTCCTTCATCACTAGCCCCGACCGCATGCTGCATCTGTGCATCAATGACGATTACCCCGACAGCGCTATTCTCACGCTGGACGGACAGGAGGGCTTCGGTGTTGTGGCAGGGGATACCATTACCATTAAATGTATGGAAAAAGGCGTTCGGTTTGTATCCATCTATCAGTTGAACTTCTACGATGTGCTGCGTGCTAAAATTCATGGCAGAGGGTTTGAATAGGTTCTTGATCAAATTCGATACAGGGAAGGTGGCTGGCAATGAAGTATAACCGCCATGCAAAAATTTTGGAAATCATTGAAAACCACGATATCGTCACTCAGGACGAACTGGTGGAAAGGCTGAAAAGCCTGGGCATGGATGTCACTCAGGCAACCATATCCAGGGACATTAAGGAATTAAGGCTTGTAAAGGTGATGACACCCGAAGGAAAAGCAAAATATACGGCGATGAACAACGAATCCGGCATCCTCAGCGAAAAGCTGCTGGCAATTCTGCGGGGAGGTTATGTTTCCAGCGATTACGCCAATAATATACTGGTGGTGAAAACCTTGCCGGGCCTGGCATCGGCGGTTGCTTCCACCATCGACTCGCTGGGGTGGACCGAAATTGTCGGCACCATTGCAGGGGATGATACAATCCTGATCGTAACCCGGGCCGAGCGGATCGCCGAAGAAATGCAGGAAAGGTTCAACCTGCTGGCAAAGGGGGATTAAACCATGCTCGTCCATTTGTCGGTCGAGAATGTTGCCATTATAGAAAAGCTGACAGTGGAGCTGGAGGAAGGTTTGAACGTTTTAACGGGCGAAACCGGCGCCGGTAAATCCATTTTGATCGATGCTGTCAACGCCCTGCTCGGGGGAAGGATCTCCCGGGAGATCATCCGTACCGGCGAAGAGAAGGCGAAGGTTGAAGCAATTTTTCATTGTCCGGAAAAATTGTCCGGCATTCTCGAGAAAATGGGAATTGAAAGCCAGGAGGACGAGACACTTGTTCTGTCCCGCCAATTTACCGCAGCCGGGAAAAACATCTGCAGGGTTAACGGCAGCCTTGTCACCGTGGCCCAATTGAAGGATATCGGCGAGTACCTCATCGACATTCATGGCCAGCATGATAATCAGTCCTTGCTGCGAAACAAGGCGCAAAGTGACTATCTGGACATGTTTTCGGGAAGCCGTCTTTTATCGGAAAAGGAGAGCTACCGGAAAGCACTGGCACAGTTTCAGGAAATCAACAAAAAAATTACCGAACTGAAGGCCTTGGAAAAGGAAAGAGCCAGGCTGGAGGATTTATACAGGTATCAGGTGGAGGAAATCAGCGCTGCCGCGTTGAAAAAGGATGAAGATCTGGAGCTGGCCCGGCAAAGTAATCTCCTGTCTCATGCAGAAGGCATTATGGAGGCTTTTCACACAGCCTGGCTGGCCCTTTCAGGGGATGAAGACTATAACGCCGGCGCACTGGAGCAGATCCAGCGTGCACAGTCAGCCATCGAGGGCATTTCCAGGCTGGATCAGGAGTTTGCTGCCGTTTCGGAAAGCCTTGTGGAAGTGATTGATAAACTGGAAGACATTTCGCGGGATATTCGTCTGAAAAAAGATAGGGTCAACTATGACCCGCAGCTGCAGCAGGAAGTGGAAGACCGTTTAGCCTTCATTGACGGCTTGAAAAGAAAATACGGCAATACGGTGGACGAGATTCTTGCTTATGGTGAAAAAGCCCGCCTGAAGCTGGAGGAGGTCTCCGATACCGAAGCTGTTCTGAAGCAGTTGTCCCTCAAACGGGACGAACTGGATGGCCTTTTGTTCGACTCTGCCTGCCGTATGCACACCATGCGGGTTGAAGCGGCTGCCCGGCTGAAGGAAAAGGTTACAGCCCAGCTGAGGGATTTGGAAATGCCAAAGGCTGAATTTCATGCGGATATCCGGTTTGATCATACGCGTAAATATCATAGTGAGGGTCTGGACAGCATCGAGTTCTTAATTTCACCAAACCCGGGCGAAGGGTTGAAGCCGTTGAACAAAATCGCATCGGGAGGTGAAATGTCCAGAATCATGCTGGCCATTAAAACGATTCTGGCCGATGTGGATGAGATCGGTGTTCTGATCTTCGATGAAATCGACACCGGTGTCAGCGGAAAAGCTGCATTAAAGGTGGGCCAGAAACTGGTCGAGGTGTCCCTCAGGCACCAGGTCATCTGCATCACCCACCACGCTCAGATCGCAAGCCTGGCAAAGGCCCAGTTTCTTATCAGCAAAAGCGTGGATCACGACAGGACGACCACACAGGTAAACAAGCTTTCCGAAAGGGAAAGAGAAATAGAGATCGCCAGGCTTTTAAGCGGCGATACCAGCGAAAGCACTACAAAACTTGCCAGAGAAATGCTGCAAAAAGGCGCTGGGCTGCAGTCGTAAGCATCCAGCGAAACGGCTGGAGTGTACGGGAGTACCTGGCAAGGTGATAGCGGGCGGCAGCCATTAGCTTACGGTGGAACGTCACATACGAGAGTGCCTGATAAAGGTGATAGCAGGCGGTATCTGCGAATTTCTGGCAAAACTCAGATTCCGTGGCCTGCAATCGCTGTAGACTGTGGCTAAGGGCGGGGTACAATGTCCACAAGGCTGTGAGGAAACGAAGACAATCGGAGGATGGGAACTTGAACATCAAATGGTCAGAACACATCACATCAGCGGTCAACCCGGAGGGATATCCGGAAAGCGATCTGCCTGAAATCGCCATGGTGGGCAGATCCAATGTGGGAAAATCATCGGTGATCAATTTCTTAACCGGGCGAAAAAGCCTGGCCAGGGTGGGGAACACACCGGGGAAAACCAGGCTGATCAATTTCTTCAGCCTGGAGAACAAATTGGTTCTGGTGGACCTTCCCGGCTATGGTTATGCACAGGTTTCCAAAGAAGAACGCGCCCGGTGGGGGAAAATCGTTGAAACCTACCTGCACAAACGCGAACAGCTGAGGCTGGTTCTAATGCTGGTTGATATCCGTCACAAGCCCACAGCTGATGACAAACTGATGATGGAATGGCTTTGTTCCATGGGAAGGCCGCACATGATCATTGCGACCAAAGCCGACAAAATCTCCAGAACCCATTACAGGGAGCATCTGAACGAAATCAAAAAGACCCTGAATCTGATGCCGGGTGTTCCTGTAATTCCGGTATCAGTGACTCAAAAAACAGGCTTTGATGAAGTTTGGGAAAAAATCAGCGAAGCACTGCCCGGGCTTTTTCCTGTCGATCAGGCTGAAGAAACAAATCCGCAGACATAGATCAAAGGCTTATGGGCAGGTGTTTCGCACCGGAATAAAGGTTATTCTTCACACCCAAAAGAGGGTTATCAGAACATATCCCGGCGCTGCATGTAAACAGTAATGAATAAAAGACCCCGTTTCAGAGTGTTAAATGGCAAAAAGTGTACCAGATAGGTTGGTGTGATATGATAGCTGAAATTGTTGCAGTAGGAACAGAACTGCTGATGGGACAAATCGCAAATACGAATGCACAGTATATTTCAAAGCGCCTGGCCGAGCTTGGAATCAATGTCTACTTCCATTCAGTGGTGGGCGACAATCCCGCCAGGCTGGAAGAAACCCTGAAAAAGTCGCTGGTCCGGTCGGATATTGTTATCACAACCGGTGGCCTGGGCCCCACAAAGGATGATTTGACCAAGGAAACCATTGCAAAGACCATGAACCGCAACCTTGTGTTCCATGAGGAAGTTATGGAACTGATCCGGGATTTTTTTATGAAAAAGCACAGGCAGGTGGTCGCCAATAATGAAAAGCAGGCATACCTGCCCGAGAACAGCATAAAGATCCCCAACCCCAACGGAACGGCTCCGGGCTGCATCATAGAGGAAAACGGAAAGACCGTCATCATGCTTCCCGGGCCGCCAAAGGAAATGCAGCCGATGTTTGACCAGACGGTGTTTGCATTCCTGCGGGAAAAAACCGGACTGGTTCTGGTCTCCAGAATGTTGAAGGTTTTCGGGATCGGAGAGTCCGAACTGGAAACCCGTTTGGTAGATTTGATCGACAATCAGGGCAACCCCACCATTGCCCCCTATGTTTCTCAGGGAGAAGTTACCGTACGGATTACCGCGCGGTGTGCAACAAATCAGGAAGCAGACAGGCTTTTAGAGCCTGTCGTTCAGGAAATCGAAGCCCGGCTGGGTGCAATGGTTTATGCAGAGGAAGGGGAGTCCCTGGAGCAAATTGTTTTTAACCTGTTAAGGAATAACGCACTTGTGATGGCTACCGCCGAATCCTGCACCGGAGGGCTGCTTGCAAAAAAAATCACAAACCTGCCCGGCGCGTCGGAGGTTTTTCAACGGGGCTATATCACCTATGCGAACCAGGCAAAAATAGAAGATTTGGGTGTTTCACAAGAAACCTTGAATACTTTTGGCGCGGTCAGCCGTGAAACCGCGCTTGAGATGGTACAGGGACTTCGGAAAAAGACAGGGGCACCGGTTGGGGTTGCAATTACCGGAATTGCCGGCCCGGATGGCGGAACAGCAGAAAAACCCGTCGGGTTGGTCTTCGTTGCCGTAACCGTTAGAGATAAAACTGCCTGTCAAGCTTTTGAGCTGATGGGGAACCGGGAAAGAATCCGCAATGACGCGTGTATGCGCGCCTTGGATATGATCCGGCGGCTTATTTTAAATCTGGATTTATGATGTAGCAGTCAGTCAGGAGGACGGAGTTTTGAAACCCGGACAAGAAAGAAAACTGTCGGGAACGGCTACCATGGTAATGTTCGCGACGCTGCTGTCTAGAATAACAGGATTTTTGCGCAATGTGCTGATTAAAAGCATCATGTCTCCGAAAGGGTACTCGGATGAGTTTATCATGGCCTTCACCCTTCCGGATTTGGTTTTCGAGCTGTTGATCGGAGGGGCAATCGCCGCCGCCATCATCCCCATTCTCACCTCCAGCCTGGCGAAAAGCAATGAAAAGGAAGGCTGGAAGGCAATCGGAACCTTCATGAATGTCACGGTTTTTGCCGGTATCCTGGTTGAGATCGTTTTCTTCATCTGGACGTCCGAGTTTATGAGCCTTACGGCAAAAGGCTTTGATCCAGGCTCCGGTGAGCATCTGCTGACTTTAAAGCTTACGCGCATTCTGCTGCCATCGGCTTTTTTCATGATCATGGTGGGGCTTCTGAATGGTGTGCTGAATGCCTATCATAAGTTTGCTGCGGTTTCCTTTGGCCCGGTGGTGTATAACCTGTGTGTGGTTACCAGCATTTTTTTGTTTGGCGGAAAAAGTGCGGAAACAGCTGCCTGGGGCGTTGTGGTCAGCTCAATGATCTATTTCTGCATTCAGTTCGCTTCGGCTTTTCGATATCTGAAGCATTATCGGCCGCACATGTACATAAAGAGCCAAACCTTTAAAGATCTTTTAAGGCTGGCAATCCCATCCCTCGCAGCCTCTGCCATCGTGTATGTGAACCAGATTGTCGGTGGAAGTTTTTCCACAGAGTTTGCCGAAAACAGTGTTACGATGATGAACAATGCGAACCGCACTTGGCAGCTGCCGCTGGGTGTTTTTGCCCAGGCCATGGGGGTTGCTATTCTGCCCACTCTTTCCACTTATTTTGCCGAGAATAATACGAAGGATTACAAGCATGTGCTGTACAAGGGGATTCGTACTGTAATGCTCTTATGCATCCCCAGTACGGTGGTTCTCATCCTGATGAGCCGCCAAATCATGCAAATCCTTTTCAAATGGGCTGAAATGTCCGCTTATGAAAGCCGGATGTATGGCCTTGCGCTGATGGCGTATGCGCCGGCACTGTTGTTTCAGTCCATTGTCGTCATCCTGAACCGGGCGTTCTATTCCATTCACAATACCCGCATCCCGCTGCTTATTGGCACCGGTACGATAGGACTGAATATTCTGGCGAATATATATTTTGCGAACAACACCAATCTTGGAGCTGTTGGAACCGGATTATCCTATGTCATCACCGACATGGTCTACGTTTTTGTGCTCATCGGTCTGTTCAGCCGCAAAACCGGTTTGAACCTGATCCCCGAGAACTTCTCATTCCTTACAAAAACATGCCTGTCAACCGTCGTTGCCGGGGCCGTGCTTTGGATCTCCACCCTGCTGATTCCTTTTCCCTGGGAGGAGGGCTTCACAATGGGCAGAAAAATTGGGGAGATTTTCTCCGCAGGAGCGCAGCTGATTCTGCCGGTACTGGCTTTTTTGGTTACCGCGATCCTGCTGAAGGTTGACGAGGTCAGGCTTTTTATTGGCTCCTCACTTGCAAAACTGCGCAAGGCTGCCAGATGAATTTTTGGACTATGGATTGACATAAGAATATCTGTAAGATAGACTTTTATATGGAAAAATAATTTTTTTCAGGAAAAATGATTTTATCTTGACTTGTGCGAATAGATTCTATATAATATAGAACAGATGTTCGTAAAATAATCCCCTGGTGGGTTTGGTGTAGGGAGGGTTTATCATGGTAAATGGTGATGAGAGAAAAAGGGCGCTGGAGATGGTATTCAACCAGATAGAAAAGCAGTTTGGAAAAGGCGCAGTTATGAAACTGGGCGAAGCCGCCCACATGAACATTGATACCATTTCAACCGGTGCGCTGGGGCTGGACATTGCCCTTGGCGTCGGCGGCCTGCCCAGGGGGCGTATTATCGAGATATACGGGCCTGAATCCTCCGGTAAAACCACTGTTGCGCTGCATGCCGTGGCCGAGGCCCAAAAGGCCGGCGGCGAAGCGGCGTTCATCGATGCCGAGCACGCGCTGGATCCGGTTTACGCCAAAGCGCTGGGCGTGAATATTGAAAACCTGATCGTTTCCCAGCCCGATACCGGCGAGCAGGCTCTTGAAATTGCCGAAGCGCTGGTACGAAGCGGGGCGATCGACGTCATCGTCATCGACTCGGTTGCAGCGCTGGTTCCGAAAGCCGAAATCGACGGAGAAATGGGCGACGCTCATGTCGGCCTGCAGGCAAGGCTGATGTCCCAGGCGCTGCGCAAGCTGTCCGGCGTTATCAGCAAATCCAGAACGGTGGCTATTTTCATCAACCAGCTGCGTGAAAAGGTGGGGGTCATGTTCGGGAATCCCGAGGTTACCCCGGGCGGAAGAGCTTTGAAGTTTTACGCTTCGGTTCGTCTGGACGTACGCCGTGTTGAAACACTGAAAGAAGGCACCGATGCCGTTGGAAACAGAACCAAGGTTAAAATCGTAAAAAATAAGGTTGCACCACCCTTTAAAGAAGCCGAATTTGACATCATATACGGCGAGGGCATCTCCCGGGAGGGCAATGTTCTGGATATCGGTGTTCAGCTGGATATTGTCAGGAAAAGCGGCGCGTGGTTTTCATACAACGATCAGCGGCTTGGCCAGGGTCGTGAAAATGTGAAGAAATTCTTCAAGGAAAACCCGGAACTGTGCAAAGAGATTGAAAATAAAATCCGCGCGCAATATGACAAGGCTTTTCTGCAAAGCGTAGAAGCCCATGTTGTGGATGATGAAGTCGAATAGAACTCAGGTGAGAAAGGTATTATGATCATAACGTCGGTCCTGAAACAAAAGAACAACCCCGGAATGCTCCGCTTATACATGGATGGTGAATATGCATTCTCCATCCCGGAGGATGAATACTACCGGCTGAACTTGTATGAGCAGAAAGAGCTGACACAGCCCGAAGTGGATTCCATCCGTGAGGAAGCCGGTATGAAAGTGGCCAGACGAAATGCCATCAGGCTGCTGGCAGCCAGGGACAGATCGGAACAGGAGGTCAGAGAAAGGCTTATCCTGCAGGGGTTTGATGCCGATGTTGCCGAAGGGGCTGTCTTGCAGCTGAAATCCATGGGGTATATCAATGACAGCCTGTTTGCCCGCAAGTATGTTTCCGACCGCCTGAAGCTGAAACCAATGTCAAAAAAAGCACTGGCAGTCGATCTGCAAAAAAAGGGAATCCAAAAAGCTCTGATCGAAGAGGTGCTTGACGAATGTGAGTTGGATGAATCATCCATTGCACTCCGTCTGACAAAAAAGAAATTTGGAAAATACAACGCCGCCGATCCCCTGGTACAGAAAAAAATCTATTCTTATCTGGCCTATCGGGGCTATTCCTTTGATATTATTCAGGATGTACTGGAGCAAATGCAACAGTAACAGATGTCCACACGCTGTACACCACGGTAAACGATAGCGAAGCTGTCATTCTGAGTGAAACGAAGAATCTGGAATGAAGCGTTCCGATAGATCCTTCGCTTTGCTCAGGATGACATTCGGCGCGATCAGCGTGAGGTATTATCAATTTTCACAGCTATGAAGAACCAGACTCTGTCCTTTATCATAATGTCCGATTTTTCCTGATTTTCGTAAATAATTCTATTGCTTCACCCTTTTTTTTTTAATATAATGACACAAGATAATACAGGGTCTCTCGAAAGCAGAGTAGATGTTTGTGCGTTAAGTGCCGGATGGACGGGGAGTTGCCATTCGGACGAAAAGCTCAGGCTTGCGGTACAAATGTCGCATCCCGCTGTTGCATGAGGGAGGTTTCCTCTTCATGTAGCACGTATTATAACAAGGTAATGATGTCCTCCACCTCTCTGGTGTATTTTTAGCCGAAGGCTGAAAAACACATGTTGGCGGGTACCGGTTACCTTATTCAGGCGGTGAGCATTTCTCCCGCCTCGACATAGCGATGTGATGCAATCGGTATAAATTGCTTCCATGGCTATGGCAGACCGGTTGTTTTATACCGGCCTGACGAAGCAACAATACGTCGTGGGGAGGTTTTTTTATGCAACAAAAAGGTTTGTTTTCCTTTATGAAGGATGTACGGCAGCTGGTATTGGTATCTTTTTTCATTTCATTGTATGTTGTGCTTTCTCTGTTTACCATCTATATCACCAAAGAGCTTCGGTTCAGCCTGACATTTGTGCCGATTGCCTGGTCTTCCGCTGCATTCGGGCCCATAGCCGGTATTTTTACCGGGGCCTTCGGCGATGTGCTGGCCTGGTTTGTCAAGCCGGCGGGACCGTATCATCCCGGGTTTACGCTGAATGGAAT
>JAEZBW010000485.1 GCA_023426765.1 Bacillota bacterium | reverse complement strand
AAGAGATGGTGAGCGAACTTGTTTTTTATATCGTTATATGGTCCATGGTAAATGATCTTTTTTGTCTTCGTTATGTGCGGTAGAAGAAATGTCATAATTTGGTTATACTCATGCGTTTGTATGATGTCATAATGATCAAAGAACTTATCGCGTATTAGTTTTATATATATCGCATTATGATATAGACTTATTCCCTTAACCCAGTGTAGTGTAATATATCTATCTTGTTCAAACTCAATAACTTCTTTTCGATATTTCTCTTCATCTGTGTACAAAACAATGTCACATTCATGTCCTTTTCTAACTAGTGCTTTTGCTAATCCGATTTCCTGGACATTATAACTATTAACATTAATTTTATCACTTACATTTCTTAATAATAATATTTTCAAAATTCATTGCCCCCATACTCTAATCCTCAGAGATTAAAAGAGGTTGTGTAATGTTACTTTTTCTGTGGTACTTATCCTTGTAAAGCAATCTTAAGTAAGCTTTTAATCTTCCTGAAAAATACTCCTGTTCGTTGCACAGCTTTATGTAATCCATATTTATGAAGATTTTTAATAAAGCTTGCTCTCCAAATAGAAATATCAGTACTTTTATAAATGCTTGGATTATTAGTAATTCCTTCTTCATAATTTATTTCATAGGTTTCTATATATGGATTATTTATTATCATATTGCTACCCTTATCGGTATTACAAAAAACAACTGAAACGCCGTTTTTATTATAATGATTATCAGTTTCTTTTATTCCCCAGTAATCACCTATAGTCATATCTGCAATTGAATTACTACCTTTAAAAAAGCAATTGTAACAAGATGGTCGTTTCAGAATTCGAAATGCTCTTTCAAAATCTGTTCCATTGAACTCAACTTCCATTTTACTACCATCACTAAAAATGCCTCTGATATATTTGGGTTTCCATTTACCTTTTTTATACCTAACAGTAAAATCAGTTAATTTACTGTTATAGTTGCTTTCAATATTTTCTATATATTCCTCTTGTACTTTCTCCGAAGTTACACCGTTACAGATCAATTCACATGTATATAAGTTAATATAATCTTTATTAAGATAAGCTTTGACTGCACCAATATCACATGGTAGACCTATGAAAAGAACAGTTCCATCTTCTTCCAAATAGCTTTTAATACGCTTAAAAGATTTTACTATATTGCTTTTTATATATTTTGAACCTATCATAGGAGCGATTTCTTCTAAATTATTAGCAGTTATATGAGTTACTTTTTTATAGCCGTCACAATAAATTGCTCCGAAAACTACACCGCCTTTATTAACTATATATTTTGATAAGGCATATGCTATTCCTCCTGAAGAGCATCTCAATAAAATATCTGTGTCTTTTATGAAACCATAAAAGGTTTTCAATACTGAATTATTTACTTTATTTTTATTTACTGGACAATATTTTAAGCAGAGACCGCAATTAAGGCAACTACTATCAATATTTGGATAATAAAATCCTTCGTTGTCTCTTATAAATGAGATTGCATGACTGGGACATATTTCTGAACAAAGTCCGCAACCACAGCAATTTTTTTTGTTAATCATCTACATATCCTTCCCAAATAACAATTACTCTGGCATTTATTCTATAACTTCTATGCTTAAAGATTTTGAGGTGTTTTTCTCATCATTATCTTTCTTTTAATAAATAATTTCAAAGTAGAAATTAAAGGTATATTTACAACAATAAAATAAATTGATGTAATAATAATGCCACAAATAATATATTTCCAATTATCGTAATTATATAGTAACAGTGTAACCGCTGTAATTAATATAGCTGAAACTTGAAACTTAAAATCGGAACTAAATTTTATATATTTTTTTAACATTATTGTTCGAATAAAAACCAGCAAGTAATTTGATAATAAGTTACTAGCTGCAGCCATATATAGTCCATATTGTGGTACCAATAATATATTTATGCTTATATTTATAGCAGCCGTAATAAACGTAGATGTTGCAACTTGTTTAGTATCTTTATAAGCAGTAAAAATACCTGACAAGTATCTTCCTGTGCTGTTAAAATATATTCCAAGCATGAGTAAGGGAACATAAAAAAACGCACTTGTGTAATTTCCTTTTACTAATATTCTAAATAATATTGGCATACAAGCGATTATCACAATAACGGATGAGAACATAAATCTTTTTATGGTTTTATATAATTCATTGTAATAAGAACAAGAAGTGCTTTTTTCTTTATTATACACTCGGGCAGCACTTTCACACCAAGCTAAGTAAAAATAGTGGTAAACAACTTCAATTATTGAGGGAAATTTATTTGATACAGTGTATATTCCATTTGCGCTACTGCCGATAGATTGCTTTATAATTAGTCGATCTGATAAAGCTAATATTTGAGTAGATAATGTATTGGGTATTAAAGGAATAGAATACTTTAACATATCTTTCATCTTTAGTGGATTAATGAATTTGAACTTAATATAAGCGAATAAATTAATCTTCATTGATACTGCGATAATAATAAAAATATTAGAGAGAACTAAAGCAAAAAACAAACCATTTATACCCATGTGCAATAACGTTATAGTAATAACATTAGTAACAAGAAGAACTAAACTACCTAAAAATGATATTATAGAATAAACTTTAAGCTTACCCAATCCCCTTAGAATTTTTAGGGTAAAACCTGAAAAGCTTGTTGTTATGCTACAAAGGATCATGACAAGTAAATAATTAATATTAATAAACAGTGAGATTACATAGGCAATTATTATGAATAAAATACAACCAACCAGTTGTATGAAAAATGCATTTGAAATAACATTTCTAAATTCAGATTCATTGTTTTCATCAATTAAATACCTGAAAATTGCTTCTTGCATTGAAAGTGTAATAATTGGTATAACAAAAGAAGTAACAGTAATTATGTAGTCATAATCACCATATTCATTCGATGTCAATATGCTTGTATATAATGGAAGAAGTATGAAGGAAATTGCTTTTGCGCCAATACTACCAATTGCAATAATAAAAGTGTTTTTTAGTAGTCTTCTATTTTCACCAGTGTCTACCATCAATTCCCTCCAGGATATCAAAACAATTATTCTTTTGAATATCAATTAGAAGTTTTAGTATTTGTTCACGCTCTTTTAAGTTTGAATTTACCATTTGCGGTATTATATAATTAATTAACTCGCAATTAGCTGATGAGATATCAATTAAATATCGTTCCTGACCGAATAATTCCAACAACTCTTTATATTTAACAGCCCAGCCTAATGCGATGCAGGGTACTCCCTGTTTATATGAATGGACGATAGAATGATATCTTGATGCAATTAAAAAGTCAAATCTCTTGACGATTCTTTCAAATTCAAAACAAGAAAAGTCTCTTTCCAAAACATTGACCATTTCGTCATTGCTAAAGTGCATTTTTAATTGCTTGCATAAATTTTTATCATCATTTGAATGATATATTAAGAAAACTTCCTTATTACATTCTCGTAATGTCTTTATTGCTTCATAAAATAGCTCATTACATAACCCAGGTTCGCCTTGCTCCTGAAGCCGTGTATTTGGAATAATTCCAACACAATTATTGCCTGATACAGAAACCTCTATATCTGCAAGAGAATTTATATTCATTGCGTATTCATCAGTATTAGTTTGCAGAACTATATCTTTAGATAATATTATATTACACTTCGGGCAAATCTGTTTCAAATATGTATAACCTTCTAACTCCCTTGCAAAGACAACATCTGGATAACTCATATATCTTTTAATAAATCCTTTTATGAGCTTTCCTACAAAACCCTTATAATCGAACGGGCCAAAAGATTGAGGCATTATTATAACTGGCACTTTAAAAAGTTTTGATAAAACTATACGAAGAAGATACCTGAAAGAGTAATAATTATCAAATTTTGAGGTTAACTCAAACCCGCTGATATCAATTAGTAAATGCACTGAACTGATAATCTTACACTGAGCCAAGAACTTTTTAATAAAAGATTTACTTTTTGTATTTTTATTAAGATTCAAATAGTTTTTAATTTTATGTAAATCTTGAATTACTCTAGCCTCATAAATATCTCCAGAAACTTGTATAAAGAATTGTGGGTCAGGAATTTTTTCGAAACACTTCAGCAATGTGATGTTAAGCAT
>JAEZBW010000369.1 GCA_023426765.1 Bacillota bacterium | reverse complement strand
CACCAGGGACGAGGAGTTGGAATAGGAGGGCACCATGTCAGCCTGGGTGGCGTCGGTGGCGTAGTAGCCGGAGTCGCAGGAGCTGGAGTCGGTCTTGTCCACGCAGGAGTCCTCGCTCACACAGGGCCGGTAGGTGCCCACGGCGGCGTCGTAGACCGAGCCCACGGCAATGATTGAGGAGATGCAGGCCGGGCATTGCACGGCATCGCAGTAGCCGTTGTTGCCGGAGGAATTGAACAAGGTGATGCCGGCCGCCTTGGCCGCGGCCGCCGCCGTGGCGATGGCCGTCTTGGCGCTGTCGCACGAGCTGGTGTATTTGCCGCCGCTGAAACTCGTGTTGATGATCTTGATGGGCGCGGCGGGGGCGTCGTTTTGGTGAGTGACGCACCAGTCCCAGGCGGCCACGTAGGCGTCCTCGTTGCAGCTTTTCCCCGTGGCGTCATACGTGATCTTGAGCGCGTAGAGTCTGGCTCCGGGGGCCACGCCGCCAACGTAGTCGGCGGTGTTGCCGACGTCGCCGGCGGCGATGCCGGCGCAGGCCGTGCCGTGGCCGTTGCCGTCCATGGGGTCGGCCTTGCCTTCGCCCACGTCGTAGCCGCCGATGACCTTGGCGTTGGGAAAGGCCGCGCCCCCGAGATAGGGATTCAAGTAATTGATGCCGGAGTCGCACACGGCGATGGACAGGCCCGTGCCGTCGTACTGGGCGCGGGGAATAACGGCCCGCATGAGGGACAGGCCCTGGCGCATGTCGGCCTCCATGACGCCCACAGGCTCCACCGCGTCCACCTCGGGGTTGGCCAGGATGAGGGCCAGCTGCTCCGGGGTGACGGCCACGGACAGGTAGTAAAGATTGTCGTAGCGGTGGCGGATCACACTCTCCGGCAGGTCGGGCATGGCCGCCAGGGCCTTGTCGCGGCTTGTCCGCACCAGCTCACGTCGGGCCTGCTTCTGGGCCTCGTTGGCCAGGGAAGCGGCGGCGTCAGCGCGTTTGTCCGAGGCGAAGCCGACGAAAAATCGCCCCACCCCATTGCCCCGGGCAAAAGCGGCCAGGGCTTGGGCCTGGTCGGTGACCTTGGCGTTGGCCGACAGGCGTTGGGCGGCATCGGCCCAGTCCGCCTCGGCGGCCCGGGCCGACGCGACCCCGGCCAGGCCGGCGGCCAGAGCCAGCCAGATGGCGGCCAGCAAGGCCAGACAGGAGGCATGGGACCGCGATGAACGGGACGCGACGGGGCTCTTTTCGGGGCAAGGCCGGTGGGTCGACGGCATCAAGCGCCTCCTCAAGACAGCGGGTGGGGAGGGGAAAACTTTTTGACTCCATTGAACATCCCCAATTGGCCGCTTCCCGTCAAGAAGCGTCGGCCCGGCCACTGCGCCGGCTGCCCCTCGCCGCGACATTTCCGCTGTGGCGCATTGACTTGTCCCCGGGAAACCGCAATAAGCTCAAGCATATTTCCCTGTCAGGAGGCACGCATGGGCACAAGCGACGGACGGCTCGGGGCCGTGGCCAATTTTTTCATCAAGCACGCGCTGGCGATTTTCCTGGTCGCCACCCTGGTCTGTCTGCTGTTGGTCGCTTCGCTGACGAGCGTGCTGAAGCCCCATGTGGTCGGGGCCTGGCTGCTTGTCGGCATCCTCACCTCGCTGCTGTTTTCCGGCGTGGCCCTGGTGGTGGTGCTGGCCATGGCCGCCGTGGACAAGGCGCGACACCTCAAGCTCATCACCTATCAGGACAAGCAGAGCCTGGCCCTGCGCGAGCGCTTCGAACTGGAAAAAATCGGCGCGGCCGACCTCTATTCGCCCTATTTCCGGGTCCATGAGGGGAAAAAATTCGTCAAATGCGAGCTGACTGGTCCGGGGTCCATCTTTCTCCAGGATTCGAGCACGCTTGAAGACTGCACTTTCCATCTGTGCGACATCGTGGTGGTGGCCGCCGATGAGCGGGTGAACACGGCTGCCTATTTTCAGCGTTCGACCTTTACCGGCTGCCGCTTCGTCAATCTCGTCATCTACATGACCGAGGCCATGTCCGCCGGAGCCCTGGGCGGGCGCTGCGGCGTGGAGACCGGCGACCTGTGCGTGCTTGGCCGCAAAGCGGGTTGACCATGTTCCCGCTGCTTCCTGTAGCCCTGATCCTCTTGCACCGCGCAACGTGGGGGAGACCATGAAACGCAACACCGCTTTCGCCTTCGCCGCCGTCCTGGGGCTGTGCGCCCTGGCCGCCCTTTCGGGATGCAGCGAACTGGCGCTGCTCGATCCCAAAGGACCCATCGGCGAGGCCGAGCGACGGCTCATCTTCATCGCCTTCGGGCTCATGCTCATTGTGGTCATCCCGGTCATCATCATGGCCGTGTGGTTTCCCCACAAGTACCGGGAATCCAACACCGAGGCCGAGTACGCGCCCAAGTGGAGCCATTCCGGCAAGATCGAGCTGGTCATGTGGCTTATCCCCATGGTCATCGTCATCCTGCTCTCCACGCTGCTGTGGATCGAGACCCACCGCCTGGACCCCTACAAGCCCCTGGCCGCGCCGGACAAGCAGCTCTCCGTCGAGGTGGTGAGCCTCGATTGGAAATGGCTTTT
>JAEZBW010000311.1 GCA_023426765.1 Bacillota bacterium | reverse complement strand
CAATCGAGATTTTTGAGGCCGACGACGTTTTCAGGCAACGTCAAGTGGCAGCGTGCGCGCTGGGCCATGGCCTCTTCCAGCAGGCGGCGAGGGGCGGCGGGAGACGTCATTGGGCGGTACCGCTCATTGCCCAAACCCGGCCTTCGTCCTTGGCGGATGGAGGCCGGACGAGGTTTGTTTGCCGCGTGCAGCGCGGCGTTGCAGCAGTTTGCTTCAACCCCAAACAAATATCAACGACAATATATTTGAATACCCAAAGAGCGTCATAAAAACGGATAGCTGTGCCGTCGAGGGACTTTTCAACCGGTCCGGCCCGTGCTACCTGCTGCCCCGTGTTGGACGTTGCCCGGGGGGAAAAATCTATGCGCGCAAAGAGGGGAGCAATGGTTTCGTTTTGGTTTCGCGCGGCCGTCATTTCGGCGGCGCTCGTGTTGTGCGCCAGCGGGGCCCAGGCCAAGACCGTCTTTTTGGGCGGCAGCCAGACGGCCGGCTGGAAACACATGGGCATGTTCAAGGAAGTGGTCAACAAAGGGGCGGTGAGCAACACCACGGCCAAGATTTTGAAGACCTTGGGACCGGTGGTGGCCCAGAAGCCGGAAAAGGTCTTCATCCTGGAAGGCATCAACGAGCTGTATAGCCCCAACGCCGCCATCCTGGCCCGGTATCGCGAGATTTTGCTGCGCATCAACAAGGGCTCGCCCAAGACCATGATCTTCGTGCAAAGCGTGCTGCCGGTGGTCAACCGTCAGGACCTTTCCAACGACAAGATCATGGAATTAAATGCCGGCCTGAGGACGCTTTGCGGCGAGATGCAAAATTGCGTCTACATCGACCTGTACAGCCACTTCGTGGAAGGCGGCGCGCTGCGGGAATCCTTGACCACCGACGGCGTGCATCTGCGGCCCGACGGCTACAAGCTGTGGCAGGCGCTCATCGAGAAATACGTGACCCAGCCCAACGACCAGATCACCCGGCCCGAAACCGTGGCCGGTCTGGCCCAGCCGTCGCCAACAAGCGCCAATTAAGGCTGCGGCCGTCTGACGGTCTGATCGCATTCAGGCGACCATCAAGCCCCTGCCCCGGCGGGGGCTTTTCGTTTTGCGAGCCGGCCGCGTCTGGCCGGGCATCTTCCTGAGGCCCGCCACCCGCCGGAAAGGCGAAAACGCGCCAGCCTCGTTTCCTTGGCCAGCAAGCTCCCCCCAGGGCGTGACTCCGACAGCGCGGGTCTGCCCGGCTTTTGACCGCAGCAACGGGACATGCCGCCGCCTTAGCCCGGGCCAACCTCTCGGGCCACGATGGGGAAGAGCGGACTTCGAAGCCGTCGCCGCAGGATTGGCGCGACCAGGACGAAGCCCCGCCGGACAAGACCGGCAATGGCGGTTATTCTTGAACGCTTGCGCGGTATACGAGAAAAGTCTATAGCGCCATTGTTGGTCAATTGCGCCGTGAAATGGTTATCAATGCCTCGCAACCGTATTGATGAATCATTACAACAGTATGGCCACATAGAATCGTCTGTCGGATCACAAGTCCTCGTTTTTTTGGCCGAGCCGGTTCTTATCGACGGCATGCGTCATCTGAATTGACAGGGACAGAGCAAAAGGAACTCCAGCATGCTCAACGCCTATCTGGCTCAGGTCAAGGCTGTCGATTTCACGACTTACGAAGACATGTCGCAGCCCGTAAGCGAGGTGGTCTCGGCAATCAATCATGCGACAAATTACATAAACAGCAACGAATTCAATATCGCCGCGGCGATCGTTCGCAAGGCGGAAGGCAAGCTGACCAGAAACCAGGAACGTCTGTTTTTCGCGGAATGCTATATTGCAAACGGCGATTATGAAGCCGCCTTACGCCTGATCAATATCCTGATCGCCAGCGACAAAAACAACTGTCGTCATTTGAATCTGGCTGCCGGGGTATATTTATGCCTCCATGACTACAAAAAAGCGAAAATAATACTCAATCAGATCCTTAAAATAAACAAAAATTTCAAGGCCGCAGTATTGAATTCCGCGTCCATTGGGCAGAACGACACAGAGAATACGGCAAAATCCGGCGAGATACACGAAGATGCCCCTATTGCCATGTTTACTTCAATCAATCCAAAAAATTATGAACCCTCAATATATGCCATGAAGACATGGACCGACTGCGGTTTCAAGATATTCTCCTGCAATTATGACCATGAGATCGATATTCTGAAAGATATTTTCCCCAATGTGGAATTCCTATCCATCCCGAAACCGGATATTTTCTTGTACGGAAAAACTACAGTAAGACTCATAGACATTTTTAAATGCATGGAATCTGCTGAATACCCCATCGTTGGCTTAGTCAATTCCGACATTTATGTATCAGCAAACAAAAACATCTTCAGCTACTTGACAGAACACGCCTCAAATGGCCTCGTTTTTTCTTCACGGGTCGACGTTATTCGCGACGGCGATTGCGAGGGCAGATTTTACGATGATGGACTGGACTTCTTTTGTTTTCACAAAGACTTTTTAAAGAAGATACCCGAAAACCTCTTCGCCCTGGGACATCCATGGTGGGACTATTTCATGCCGCTGGCATTTTTCCACGCCCAACTTCCCCTATTCCATCTGCATACCCCCTTCACGTTTCATGCCGCCCATGAAACGAACTGGGACAGAAGCTCATGGTGTTGCTATGGGTATCATTTATCCCAATTATTTCTGCCTGATTATGCAGATTCCATTTTCAAGTACCTGAAAAATTCGAAACCGCCCAAAGAAGTCCTGGCCAGTCTGGCTGGTTATTTTGTCTACCTCCCCCGCATGCTCGATTTGATGGCATCGCCATTATATGCAACAGACATCATCGACCAAAGGGCGATGTCCCCGGTCGACTTGTTCCGCTCTCGATACCCGCTCAACGGCACAAAAGTCTTGCTGTCCAGCCAACACAGCTAAGACGATGAGGCCGTTCAACGGCCGCACGGAACATGCCGATCCCTGGGAGTAACGTGCAGGAAACGCGAACGCCTTCGCGTCTGTCCAAGAGGACATCCTCACGAAGCCAACCTACGTGGTGGTCGGGAAGTTGCCACGAATCAGCGGCAAAGAGCCTCAGCCCGTGGCGTGGCACGAGCCGGCATGCCGACGGGGTGGTCCCCGCGACGCCAGAAGCCGTGTCCAGCAAGGCCGTCCGCGCAGAACCTCAAGAGGATGGCTGACCGAACAAGCCGGGCCAACGTTTTTCCGCTCGGAGACCGTTGCCGCAGCCCACGACCGGACCTTTCCCCGTACTTGGCAAAGTGCTCGCGCAGACAAGCGCCATCAACGACGCGCCAGTTGACGCTGGTTCACCCCTGACCCCAGCCATCCTCTCGCTTGGACGCCTTGAGAGCATCACCGACGGCATCGAGGTCACGACAGGTGAAGGCAATTTTCAGGTTGAAAAGCAACGAAAGGGACCATGCTGTTCCTGCATGACGGGACAGCTTGAGGGCAAATCAACGCCATTGATCCGGGATATGATCCCAAGACAAACGTCAAGAATCTCCAGAAATAAACACAACAATATTACATCAACCAACAAGATGCGGACACGGACAACAGCATGGCATGACCATTTCTGCAACAGAGCCCAGGCCATTGCC
>JAEZBW010000256.1 GCA_023426765.1 Bacillota bacterium | reverse complement strand
GCTCTCTTCCGGGGGCATCTTGCTTTTTACAAGGTTTACGATATCATCGTGGATGACATCACAATCGCATCTTTCAATTTGGTCATATTTTCCGGTCATGTCTGTCACCTTCTTCCAGGTCCAATGCATAAACAATTGAACAAGTATTCATATAATATATTTTCATATTACTCCTCACTTTTGCCTTTGTCAACCTAAACTTCTCTTCTGCCATTCATCGTCAATATTACTGTCATAAAAGGTTTCCATATTCCTCAAGCCACTTCGACACCCCATCTTCATCATTGCTTTGGCAGATGAAATCGGCGACTGCTTTTACTTCGTCAATGGCGTTTGCAACAGCCACGCCCACACCACAATCACGGAGCATTTCGATATCGTTGTAGTCGTCCCCGAATGCAACAACTTCTGAAAGCGGGATCCCGAAATGGGCGGCAAGGGAAATCACTGCGTTCTTTTTCCGTGCGGTTTTACTCATCACCATGAGAACCTCATTCTCGGATATCTCCCAATAGAGATCCTCACCAAGCAGCTTTTCTATTTCTGTAACCTCACCTCTGTCAGCGGTGATAAAAATGATCTTATCGGCGGGTTTTTCGGGAAGGTTGGCAAAGTCGGTTCTGGCAGCCTGCACGTTCGGCCATACGGTAGTTGTATCGAAGTTTGCATACAGCACATCGTTGATTTCTGCAGCGATCCGCATGCCTTTCATTTGAAATGCACTTTGAAGCAGTACCTTTGCTGATTTATGATCAATTCCAGCTTCCTGGAACAATTCGTCTCCAATGGTGATCACAGCACCGTTATGGTAGACAGATGCATCACTCTGAAAACTTAACCCCAGAGTTTTCACTGCACGAATAGGCCGTGCCGTGGCAAATACGGTCTTTATCCCATGATTGGAACAACGCTGAAAGATTGAAGCCGTATATTCTGAAATGGTTTTATCTTTCCTTAAAAGCGTTCCATCCAGATCGGTAACAATCATCCTGATCATATTCCTGTACCTCCGATAAATATAGAATCAATCACCACTGCTTTCGCAATGAATTGAGTATACCACGTCGTGCAAAAACCTTCAAAATTTTTCTAACTAACAGAATCAAAGCAGAAACAGGATGATTATCATTGAACCCAATCTCCAGGGATCTTCCAGGGGATCGATTTCTCATTTTGATGCCGATATCCGATCAAATCTGGATGGTGTATTTCGCAGTTCAGGTTTTAATGATCAGTATATTTTTATGTTTCATGCAAACGAGAGTTTCCGCAATGATGTTTCTGGTAAATTGATCATGTCAACAGCATTGAACACTGCATACATGAATGGAGGATGAATCATGAAGAAATTAATAGCACTTATGTTGACCCTTGTAATGATGTTCACTCTGGCAGCCTGCGGTAAAAAGAAGACTCCTGCTCCCGCTCCCGCACAGGCTACTCCTGCCGCACAAGCTACCTCTACTTTGACACCAACACCAACCGAAGAGGCTGCTGCCACACCTACAACGGCCTCTACGCCTACACCTGAACCAACCTCAACGCCGACTCCCACCGAAGAGGCTACTGCTGCACCTACACCACCCCCCGCCGTACAAGCCACTCCTACTCCCGCTAAAAGCGATACCGGTGCAACGAATAAATCGAATTTGTCTTCCATGCAGTTTGGTTATATCACCATCAGCGTCCCGGATGGTTTCGGTGAAGTAGAGGACTGGGGTATGTATAACTCTATGGGGCCAAACTGGTCGACGATTGATGTTTCTCATGGAGAACCAATTAATTTAAGGCCCGAGGAATATACCAGGGAAGGCATGAAGGAAAATCTCGGAGACATGTTAAAGGATTTTAAAGGCGAGTTTAATCTGAATGGGAACAAAGCTGTTTATTATACCATACAGATGGAAACCGAAGGCGGCAAGAGCTTTACACGTCATCTTGTATGGCTTTATAATTCGGACATCACAGCACAGTATTCCATCGGCCTGGAGTACACCACCGGCGATGCAGTCTTCACATCCGATGTTGTCAGCCAGATCATCAACAGTATTACGCTAGCCCCGGAAGCTCAACACCTGGGACCCGAATTTGAGGGTTAATCATTAAAACCTGCAAAATGCAAAATGGGCAGATGGACAAAATGACAGTCTATCTGCCTTTCTCTATGGGCAGTTTCCTTTCTTTTTTACTTCTCCATAATATCTTCACATTTTCCTGTTAATTTAGTTCTAGAGTGCTTATTGTCTATAAGGAGGTAATATGAAAAGTAAAAATCATAAAACGAACAGAAATGGTTCCCTCTTAAAAAACTCATTCGTCATTGTGCTTGCTTCAGTTGTTATAGTAGCGGCAGTAGTGCTTTTAACCCGGAACGGGCAGGATCCTTCAAGAACGGGTGCTTCCGATGATATTGTAATTGTGAAAGATACGATCACCGATACAGTTCAGTTCATTCCAGTAAAGGTTGGAAAGACCAATTTGGAGGTGATGGCGGTGAAAGCCGGTGACGGTACCATCAGAACTGCGTTTAACACCTGCCAGGTATGCAATGGTTCCCCACGAGCCTATTATAAGCAGGAAGGCGACACCGTTGTGTGCCAGAACTGCGGCAACCGGTTCAACATGGACATGATAGAAGTGCAAAGAGGCGGATGCAATCCGATTCCGATTATGCCCGGTGAAAAAATCGACAATGGAGACACCATTACGATTCCGGGAGATTTTATTGCTAAAAACAGCAGTTTGTTTACATCAAATTGGAAAACGCAATAGCATCTGTTATACAATGCATCAGACGGAACATCGTGGTGTGCTCCGGGTATGGTTCAATCTTTGAACACACACTTTGAAATGCTTGATGGTGTGCTGTGAAAGGTACAGACTGGCAATCCATAAGCGGGGAGGTAACTGTAAAGGATGAAACAGAGCAAGTTCAAGCAGGTCATGCTTGATATAGAGGGAATGACCTGTAC
>JAEZBW010000216.1 GCA_023426765.1 Bacillota bacterium | reverse complement strand
TGCAATGTGTTGATCCATTTTTGCGTGAGATAGAATGGTTTTTGCGCACCCGCATCTATAAAAACAAATATATGCCTGCGGACATGGTGTGCCCTGCATTTATCCCGGTCAGAAAAATAGTGGTTTCCACTGGAATTGGTATTACCATAAAAGAAAAAGTATTATCGACCGATGATGCCAATCATATCGTATCCCATGAGTATGAAGATATTTTACAGACAGAGGAGGATCTCGACCGGCTGCATAACCCGGTGTTATCCTACGATAAGGCTGAAACCATGAAGAACTATAATCTGATTGGTGAAATACTGGCAGATATCATTCCCGTGAGGTTAGTTGGAAGAGGCTTTTTTTCCGCAGGCCCCTGGGATGACATAGCCAGATACCGCGGAGTGACAAACTTATTGATTGATTTGATGGATCGTCCCGTGTTTATGCATGCCACTGTAAGAAAACTAACCGACATAAAGCTATCAGAGCTTGAACAGCTTGAAAGCCTGGGGCTGCTGGATACATATGCCGAGACCCTGCATTGCACCCCTTCCTTTACCGATGAGCTACCCGGCAGTAAATATAATGGAGAAACAGCAACAAGGAAAGACATATGGGGAAGAGGCTTTGCACAGATCTTTGCACAGGTATCCAAAGCGATGCATGAAGAATTTGATATTGAGTATATGAAAGAACTAATAGGTGGGTGCGGCCTTGTGTATTACGGCTGCTGTGAGCCTTTGGACAAAAAAATAGATATCGTTGAAAAAATCCCGAATTTGAGGAAGATATCTGTTACACCGTGGGCGGATGTTAATATAGCAGCTGAGGCGATCAATAAGAAATACGTTTTGGCTTCGAAACCGAATCCTTCAATGGTTGCATCTGCGTTACTGGATCAGGACGCATTGAAAAAGGAACTTGGCAGAATTCTGGATGCATGCAAACGCAACGGCTGTGCTTGTGACATCGTTCTCAAGGATATCAGTACCTGCGGTAAACGTCCTCAAAACATTTTTGAATGGGAACAGATCGCCATGGATATGGTTCGGAATTACTGACATAAGAAATACGAGATGCCGGGTGATGTATCGCTTATATCAAGGTAAGCAGTAGCCTATTATTGAATTATACTCCGGTTCATGAGCGATATGTGTTAGGAAAAGATTCAAATGGTGTTATAGAAAAGTGAATAGAAAGCCAAATTATAGCTGTTATACAGGCTGATGCTATTTTTTCCTGCCACCTTCCAGGACTTCAAGCTTGGAATCATGGAGTTGGACGATGAAAGGAATCGAGAGTGTCCGAAGGTGTCGAAAGGCATGTGGGAATGTATTGTTCTTGATAATCGAAAATACCGATATAAATAATGAGAAATATAATTCTTGTTAATAATGAAAGTATACAATACTGTTATCACCCATATTATTTAAATGTAAAAATTAGGTTGCGTTACCAAACAAGGAGTGATAAAATAATGACATATAAATTAAAAAAGGATGGAAAGGAGCAAGAAAATATGCCTGCAGTTTTACCATTGAGTGAATACAGACATGGACTTACTCCGACTAAAAAAAATATGTGCCTAAAAACAAAAGCCGAGAAAACAACATACATTCATAGCGTACCTAATATTAATAAAATCGTAGAGTTGGAAGAAAGAGAAAGCTCTTCTGATGAATTCTCGTTACTTTGGAATGAGGAGGATCAATAAGTGTATGGGTAGATTGCCGCGTGAAGTCCCTAATGAAGTTATATTACGAGGTAGAATATTCAATGCTGCAATACCGCATACTTTTGGAAGGCCATTAAAATTTGTTGAGCAAGACTCAAATGATAACAATCTATTTCATATTATTGAGAAAGATGATGGATTTGAGGGTGTTATTGATCCTAAAACAGGAAAAAGAGTTTCTCCTATAGTTCAAGCTGTAGCTGAGTTTAAACTAAGACCTGCGGTTGTTATACAAAGTGATGAATGGAACCAAAAAGAAAAATACCCTTATATAATTGTTCTTCCTATAGCATCTTTATACCCCGAGGATCTTGATGATCCTGACATTAAACGTATGGTAGAAAGAAATGATTTACCATACTTCCATTACTTAGCGAGTATAACCGGGAGAGAATCATACATAACAATTACCAAACCGAACAGATTAAACAAAAACATGATTTATATGCCTAAAACCCAAATAGCTTTGAATAGGGCAACTATGGAAGAAATTCTAAAAAAATTTGCAACATGTTTTGAAATAAAGAAAATAGCGCAATGCGATACTTGCAATAAGAATTGCGAGAAATGTGAATACAAATTAGCAGTAAATAAATGAGCCATAAGGCTCGTTTTATTTTTTCGCTTCGGACAAGCAGTTTGTCATTAGGTTAGCCAAAATAAATAGCAGGGAAAACGCAACAAAAAAGGCAGGAGCAAAATGGCATAAATTAAAAATCCGGGTACCCCAGCTCTTTAAATAAGATCAACAAAGCGTAAGCAACCGTAACTCCGTCCACAATACCAAGAACCTTTGTCAGCCTTTCAGTATTCCAGAACACATCATTCAGACTCGCAAGATGGCAACCCACATCAAAATCAGGCATACATGCAAAATAGCCCACAGAGGTTTTTTCAAAAACGACCAGAATGCTGGAACGGCTTTGAATGATGAACTCATAATGAGAACCATGTTTCTTAAATCTGGTAATAGACCCGATCCAAGCTCTTTTTTTATGCTTGCATATAAATGTATCCATTGATGATCTCCTAATCACATAACCTCATCTGGAACCCTGAGAGCATGATTCGAACAAGCTCTACACGCTTTTTCCCTATCCGGATTATGCAAGAAATAAGTAGATTGAAGGGTGAAAGTGAGTATAAATGATCATTTGTTGCCAAATTCATACTATATATAACAATATATAGAAGGAAGTATTATATATCACTACAATGTTATTAGAGATGAATGAAAGCTCAAAGTTTGTTTGTTTAGGAGATACTTGAACACTCTTCATTTAGAAACACAGAGAAAAGAGATTTTTGCAACATATAGTGTAGTAAAGGCATGAAAAAAGGGCTTCAATTAACCTTGAAACCCTTGGTACACCATCAGGGGCTCGAACCCTGGACACCCTGATTAAGAGTCAGGTGCTCTACCAACTGAGCTAATGGTGCATATGAAATTGTTTTCTTTTCGCCTGATCGTCTGTTTTTCTGCCCGTTAGAGCATTTGATTACTCCCAAGCGACATTGACTATTATAGCAAGGGATAGACATAGAGTCAACTGTTTTTTTGAAAAAAGTTCATTGCCGTATTCATGCCAAATCATAGTAAAATCAAAGTTAAAGCAGTCCTGATTTAGTCTTAAAACAGCTGTTAAAATCGCTTCCTGAAACATCCCAGAATACTAAACAAGCAGGGCAGTATGAGGATAAATTCAGTTAATATGCAAATAGTGCCGGTACATAAAAAGCAGTAACGACAATAACCACACTACAAACGAAAAACCCCCGATGAAACACCGGGGCTTTGTTTTATCCAGCTTGAATTTTCAAATGTAAAAACGATCAAATCTGAAACTGGCCTGTCATCTGTTTCAGTTTCTCTGCAGATACAGCAAGGGCGTTGGCTTTATCGGCAATGGTATTCATTAACGTATTCTGAATACTGATCGAAGCTACCGTTTCCTCTATACCTGCTGAGTTTTCCTCGGAGATGGCTGCGACATTTTCTCCGGCCATATTCACTTTCTGCACATTTGCGGATATTTTCTCAAGACCGGCGGATACCTGATTGACTTTTTCAACCATTGTAATCATTTCAGAACCGATACGATTGAAGATATCCTGGGTAACATAAATATTCGCAGTGCCCTCGCGAACATTCTCATATCCGTTCTGAAGAGAGTTCGCAATGGTTTTTGACTCACCCTGTATTCCAGTCACCATTTCAGTGATTTCCCGAACGGACTTTGCAACCTGCTCCGACAGTTTTCTTATTTCATCGGACACAACCGCAAAGCCTCTGCCGGCTTCTCCCGCTCGGGCCGCTTCAATCGCTGCATTCAACGCCAGCAGATTAGTCTGTTTGGAGATGTTGTTGATCATTTGAATTAAAGCAGACACACTCTCCAGCCTTTCATCAAATACCTTTACTTTTTGAACCGTACCCTGGAAAATATCATCAATGTGCTGCATGGTGTCTACAGAGTTCTCCATTTGCCTTGTCCCATCCCCAACAACCTTCAAAATATCTTCCGAAGAGTTCCGTAGATCATCTTTGTTCTGATTGGCTGATTGGATTAAGTCCGAAAGGTCTGAAATGGATCCGGCAATGTCTGTGGCAGAACTGGCCTGTTCTTCTGCACCTGCCGACATTTGCAGCATCGTATCTGTGATATGCCCGATGCCCGCTTTTCCTTCAACAACGCCTTTTTTCATTTCTGAGCTTTCACTCTGCACCTTTTCAGATGCTTCCTGAATCCCGCTAATCATACCCTTCAATTGCTGCAGGGTTTTATTGATTGAACCGGATAATTGAGCCACTTCATCCCTGCCGTCAAACTTCATCGCTTCTACGCTCAAATTACCGTCGGATACCTGATTTAATATATTCACAACCTTAAACAGATTCCGGCTGATATTCCTGCTGATGATAAATACAATTACGCTTCCAAGCACCAACGCGATAATCACGGAAATAATCAGGCTGAAAATCGCATTCTGAACTTCCTGGTAGGCTCTGTTGATAACCAGCTCCATTTCAATGTCAACTTCAGCTTTCAGGCGTTCAAATGTCAGCGCGGTAGGGTCTCTCAGGCCTGACACCTTAACAATCGCCATAATCGCTTCCTCTTTGGATTTTGATATGATTTCGTTGTTAAAGGTATCATCTACTTTTTGATTGTTATTCACAATAATGTCAAACATGCTGAAATTGTTATCGGTATGCAGGCTGGACTTCAATTTCTCCTGAAGCGTTGTAAACTCATCCTGCAAGGCCCTGTATTCATTGACCAGTCTTTCCCGTGGCAGACTGATATAGTCCTGGATGATAAGCTCCTTTGATTTGAACATCGCACTCATTTGAGTCAGTTCCACAGCACGGGTTGAAGTGGCTTTTACTTCATCAATGGAGCTTCTGATTTGATATAAGCTCACGGTAACAAAGGCTGACGCAACAATAACCAGTAAAATGGTAATCAACAATGCGATATTGTACTTCAAACCTATTTTCAGGTTCTTCCACCTTAGAAATGACATGATATTCTCCCCCTATTCATATACTGCCGTTTCCAGGAAATAAAGCAATGAAAACTCCTCAAATTGCGAGTTGATACTGTAATACAGAAATTGCGAGTAAAAAAGCATATAATTTAAATTCAAGGCAGCTTTAATATCAGGTTGTTTTAATAGTTCCTGATAAAACAATATTACCAACAATCCTGATCTTTTAACAAATGTTATTTATGGAAATTGCACAAAATCGGAATTAATTGGTTCAATCTGAATCTTTCATAAGGTTTTATTCGAAACTTCACATGCAGCATAAAAAGACAACCTGTTTGATTCCGGTCAAATCCGGTTTACCACTGATAATCGTTTTGACAAAACCCGGTAAGATGCTATACTATGATGAATAGAGGTACTTTTCGGGAGAATATTATGTTTATTTCTCACAGCTTGAAAAACATCCTGCGCTCATGGAGAAAAACCACCCTTTTTACTATTCTGATGCTCTCTCTTGTCATGATCCTGACGATAGGTTTAAGCCTTTCGGTGACCATCCGGGATTTCCTGGCTCAATGTGATGAGAACTATACGACCATCGGTGTTTTTGATTATATCGGCCCCGACTATCCGGATGAAACAAAATATGATCCCAGCTTCTCAGAAGCAGCTGAAGCGATGAATGACCTGTTTGCCGTTGAGAATGAATGTGTTGATTTCTGGGATTCAAATGAAACAGCCCTCGGACATATCCAGGGTTCAACCTATTTGAATCAATCAGCCCTGTACAAAAATAATGCAGTGATAGTGGTTTATCTTCGCAGCGAAAAGGAAACCGAAGGCGTTTACAGTGGAATTGTTGCAGAAGCCCTCTATTCATTCAATGATTCCCAGGGAAAAATGATTTATGTGAATACCATGGGTGCCGAATTGGAGTTGGATCGGTATTATTTACTTCATGGAGCGTTTTACAAAGGACAGTCTTCCTATACTTATTTCATGGTCACCCCCTGCTCAGACACATGGGCGGCGAAAACCCGAATGCCGAATGAACCTGAAGACATGATGATCGATGTCACCACTGCAGATGGAGGCTATTCCATCAGCGATGAGGCTTATTTCAGGGATCTCGCAGACACCTATGCGATCATCAACAACAGCGTTACCGTACATGCATCGGCGAATGTTGAAGATTTGCTGCCCTTTCAACAGGGAACATTGTATCTGATAGATGGCAAAAGCTTTACGCAAAGCGACGGAGAACAGGTTTGCCTCATCTCCGAAGCAATGGCTGATAATCTTGGCGTTAAGCCCGGAGATGAAATTGTACTTTCCATCGCAACAGCGGAAGAATGTACGCTGAAAGACAGTTACTGGGTAGAAACCGGCTTTCAATATAAAAGTCAGCTCAAGGTCACTGGTATTTTCAATTCCAATAAGGACTGGGTGGATCACATTTTCATCCCGAAATCCGGGAGCATAAACCTTAGTTCCAACCATATTCCATACAATTTAGGACAAGCAACCATTAATAACCGCAAGGCGGAGCAGTTCGTTGCCGAAATAAGTCCTCGTTTGCCCGGCCGGGTAAGGCTGACATTATATGACCAGGGTTATGCAAGCATATCGAATCCTTTACAGGATATCCTGCGCACAGCGAACATCATCACATGGATTTGCCTGATTGCCGGAATTGCCGTAAACATCCTGTTCGGGTTTCTGTATGTATACAGGCAGCGGGAGGTCGCCCGGACAATGCTTCGTTTGGGTACGGGCAGGAAAAATGTTTTTACCTATTTCCTGTTCGGATCCGGTGCTGTCGCAGGCTTTGCCTGTATGGTCGGTTCGGTGTTGAGCAAAATCGTTTCCAGGTACTTCGTCAACCTTGTCAATCAGGTGGTTTCGGAATATTCAACCGGGGATCTCCGATTCAGTAACAGCAGTTTCTCCATGAAAAAGGTAGTTGAGTTTGTTCCGGAAATCACCCCGGAGGTTTATATCCTTGTAGGGTTGTTTGTGTTCATTTTTGCAGTATTATCCTGCTTTGCTTTTACGATGTTCAGCATTGCGCCCCCCAGGAAAAAACAGCATTTTTTCAGCTGGACGGGAAAAACAAGAACTCGTTCCCTTCGGGGCGGTGCTGTAAGATATGCACTGCTTTCCATCGTCCGTGGGAATCTACGCTCCCTTATCCCTATTGTCACAGCGCTTTCGGCTGTAACACTGCTTTGCCAACTGACATCGAGAATGGAACAATATCAGGATAAGCTTCAGGATGTACGAAATAATTCACAAATCCGCGGGTACTTTACCGATGTGTATGGGCAGCGAATCAGCGGATTAACGGTAGATGCCAATATTATCAACGACATTTTCAGTTCCGGTTACTTATCGGAAATAAGCGTCACCGATAGTTTCGGTTATCAATATCTGGGCCGCTCGGTCATCAACGGAGAGGAGAATGAAATACATCCGGTAAAGCTGCCATCAAACTCCTTCGGTTGGGAAACTCTTTACAACAAGCTTTCACAAGGTCCGCAATTTATATTTACCAACAGCCTCGATCATGCTCCGGAGTTTGTTTACAGTAAATCGGTAGAAGCTGAGTTCCTTGATGGCTATGACCAATCCATTTTAAACGCAAAAGCTGGGGAGACTCCCTGCTGCCTGGTCACTACGGATTTTCTGAAGCAAAATGGTATACAGCTTGGTGATACCATTCGGGTGATGCTCCTGTATATGGATATGAGCATGACCCCAAGGACGAAAAATCTGGATCTTCTGGTTGCAGGAAGTTACGTGAAGGAGGGAAGCAAGGACAATATATACTGCCAACTTGACTATTATGTTCCGCTGTCGGCATTGTTTGGCAATGAACCGCAGAATGAAGCATTATTACGAAGGCAGACCTTCGAAAGCGCCATTTTCACGCTAAAAAGTGCTTCCGCCCTGCCGGATTTCAGAAAATATCTTGACGAAGCCGGGTACTCGGGGGTTAACAGGGTCAGTATGATCCGCAGCTTTATCCTGATCGAAGACAATGTTTATCTCAGCACTGAAAACTCATTGTCACAAAGGCTTTGGTATATGGAGCGGATTTTCCCGGTGCTGTATGGACTGATTGAACTTTTGGCACTGTTTATATCATTCATTCTGATTCTGCAGCGAAAAAAAGAAATCGCGGTGATGCGGGGGCTGGGTGCATCGAAAGCGGTGTCCTTCCTGAGTTTGTTTTATGAGCAGCTTTTTCTGTGCCTGATCGGCTCACTGGCCGGGCTGGTCCTGTGCGTGTTCATTTTTAAAACTTACAGCAGCTTAAGTCATTTATTGTGTGCAATATTTGGATTGTGCTGGATTGCAGGCGCTGCAATTTCAGCCGCCCGTATCAACCGATGCACGGTGATGTCAATTTTGCATGATGAAGAATGAGAGGGGGATGAGCTTGGCTATACTGGAATTGAAGGATGTTTGCTACAGTTATACTTCCGAAGGGGAGACGAGAAAGGTTTTGAAAGAGGTTTGCGGTCAGTTTGAACAGGGCAAACTGTACGCCATCATCGGAAAATCCGGAAGCGGGAAGAGCACCCTGCTGTCACTGATGGCAGGCCTTGACTTGCCGGATTCCGGTTGTGTCCTGTATGAAGAAAAACCAACCCATTCGATCAACCTGGATGATTACCGAAGGCATTGCGCCGCTGTTATCTACCAGAATTTCTGTCTTTTTCCCCTTTTAACAGCCCAGGAAAACATCATGTATCCCATGGAACTGTGCCATGTTAAAAAAGAGGACGCACTCAGGGAATCGAAAGCGTTGGCCGAGAAAGTATCTCTGCCGCAAAGCCTGCTGGATCGGTATCCTTCCAAAATCAGCGGTGGCGAACAGCAGAGGGTGGCCATTGCCAGAGCCCTGGCGATGGGGAGGAAGCTGATCCTCGCCGACGAGCCGACGGGTAATCTTGACAGTGAAAACAGTGATATTATTATCAACCTGCTGGCCGCCCTCGCTCATCATGAAAACAGATGCGTCATCATTGTGACCCACGATTTAACCGTGATGCAAAGAGCTGATGTGGTGCTCGCGATGACAGACGGGAAACTGTCAGGCCTGGAGAAGAAGCTGTTGTAAAAGACTTTTACAGGTTATGCGTGCGGATAATTCTCTTCAATAATTCGTATCATTTTATTCAGTACTCCATTCACGGGAGTATCAACGCCATATTCCTGTCCGAGCCGTATGACAGTTCCCGAAAAGGCCTCCACCTCTGTTTTGCGGCCAGCCTCCACATCCTGCAGCATGGATGTTTTTTTATCGGCTGAAAGACTTGCCAGAATCTTAAAATAAGAATCAATATCGGCCTCAACCAAAGGAATTCCGGCCTTTTCAGCTATCCGAATCACCTCGAGGCAGGCATCACGCATCAAATCCCTGGCGGTTTGCGACCGGGCGTACACCCCATAGGGAGCTTTCAGAATGGCGGAGGTTTGATTCACGCCAACGTTCATCATGAACTTCCACCACAATTCCCGCAGAATGTCTTTCGGGGTTTCGCAGGGAATACCGGCGCTTTCCAATAAGGCCCGAATCATTTCAACCCTGGGTGAAGGGGTGGATAGACCTTTCTCTCCAAAAACAATTTTTCCGATGTTAGAGTACTGTATGTTTGTTTCAATACGAACGGCATCGGTGGCAACGATAAAACTGTAAAGCATCTTTTCCGGCCCGAAAGCCCGGCCGAGAACCATTTCACTGTCAATCCCGTTTAAAAGGGAAAGGAGAATGGTGCCTGATCCCACAAAGGGTCGGATCTGCTCAATTGCAGCATCGAGGTGATGATTTTTCACCGCAAGGATGATAAGATCAGCTGCCTCATCCACTTCATCCGGACTAAGATAATTAAAATAGCAGGCATAGCCGTTTACAGTGATACCTTGCTCGATATATTTTTTACGCCTTTCCGGATCAACGATTATTTTTAACTCACAATGACCACGTTCCTGCAGCTTGCAGGCAATCATACCACCAATAGCCCCAAGACCTATCACATATACCTTTAGTTCTTTACTCAAATCAATATCCTCCTGTGCGTACTTGTAGTCTGCTCTACGGTGTATTACTATTCTATTGTATAGGAACTGGAAAATCAATCTATGTTATGGAGGTAATTAGTTGTTTCTCCGTGTGCAGAGCCTTTGCCTTATGTGCAAGGGCTCTGTTTACACCCATGGGAGTCTGTTGACGCCCAGTTTTCACATATGGTATCATTTTGGTAGTAATACCGAAATATCCCGATGCCGGAGTAGTTTAAAACAGGCAATGAAAAGCTTGAACTGAAAGAAAACGTGAAAGAAAATGGAAGAGTCTGGTTCTTGAATTCCGACCTGAATCGTTATATAATATAAATCCGGCCCTGCAAGGCGGCAGACTAAACAAATGGAGCAGCGGGCCCCGGATTGGAAAGCAGTAAGATGGCAAAGGAAGCAATTAAATCTGTTGCGCAGAATAAAAAAGCCAGACATGATTATTTTATAGAGGAAACCTATGAGGCCGGCATTGAATTAACCGGAACCGAAGTAAAATCGATCCGTCAGGGTAAGGTGAACCTCCGGGACAGTTAAGCCTATATCAAGGATTCCGAAGTTTTAATCAGCGGGATGCATGTCAGCCCGTACGAGCAGGGTAATATTTATAACCAGGATCCTTTGAGGGAGCGGAAACTACTGCTGCACCGGTATGAAATCAACAAGCTGATCGGTTATACGCAGCAAAAGGGATTAACACTGGTACCCCTGCAGCTATATTTCAAGAATGGCAGGGTGAAGGTTGAACTGGCCGTTGCAAAAGGCAAGAAGCTGTTTGATAAACGGCAGGACATTGCAGACCGCGATGCAAAAAGGGAAATAGACCGCCGGATGAAAGAATACAATCAATAACTCCACAGGTTTGCCGGAAAAAAGTAGTTCTGTTTTGTTTGCTGAAAACGTGTTATAATATATATGAAGTGAAGTTTGCAAGCTGACAATTGAATATGGGGGCGTAATGGTTTCGACGGGATTGTTGAGACCGGAGTAGCGGGTAGAGGGTTCTCGTGGGCCTCTTTAAAAAACGGGAAAATAAATATAAACGCTAAAAACGATAATTTCGCTTTAGCTGCTGCGTAATTAACGC
>JAEZBW010000195.1 GCA_023426765.1 Bacillota bacterium | reverse complement strand
GTCCAGACCCATCAGAGCTTCTGTGGCGTACATGAAGGACATCAGCTTCTTGTCCAGCGGATCCAGAATCGCACCGTCCATTCCGGCAGCCATTGCGGCTACAAGGAAGGTCTGGTTCATCAGCTTTCTGGCCGGAATACCGAAGGAAATATTCGATAACCCGCAGGCAATGTGCGCACCGGGGAATTCAGTCTTTACCTTACGGATGGTTTCAATGGCGACGATTCCATAATGAGAGCCTGTTCCGATAGGACGGATCAGCGGATCGATATAGATATCCTCCAGTGCGATCCCTTCTTTTGTCAGCTTTTCGATTAACCTTTCGGCAATGACAACCCTTTCATCGGTGGTTTCGGGCATGCCGCTGTCATCCATGCACAGAGCAATGATGCCCGTGTTGTATTGCACCGCCAAAGGCATAATGGCGTTATATCTTTCGGCTTCATCGGTGATGGAATTGATGATGGGCTTTTCATTCTTATTAACCTTCAATGCAGCTTCAATGGCTATGGGGCTGGGGGAGTCAATTGAAAAAGGCGTACTGACCACTTCCTGAATGGTATTGATCAGCCATATCAGGCGTTCGGGTTCTTCACCCGTGAACATCCCTGCATTGACATCCAGAAAAGTTGCGCCTGCAATCGTCTGTTTTCTGGCAATGTCCTGTATGGTGGCGGTGTCATAGCTTTCAATCGCCGGTCGGATCGCCTTCAGGGTGCTGTTGATTTTTTCACCGATAATGATCATGGAAAACCCCTCCTCTTTCTATAAAAAGTAATGGTTTGCAAATCGTTTGGTTAGATCCTTCGCTACGTTCAGGATGACATTCGCTACGCTCATGGAAACACTTTCATAGCAATGACAATCGCTTCACTCAGGATGACATTCACTGTGTTCTTAAAACAGTCCCGAGATTTTCCCGGAGGAATCCACATCGATGGATTCGGCCGCAGGTACCTTCGGCAATCCAGGCATTGTCATGATGTCTCCGGTTAATACAACTACAAAGCCCGCACCAGCAGAAACCTTTACATTGCGCACCGAAACTCTGAAATTCCTTGGTTTGCCAAGCTTTTTCGGATCATCCGAGAACGAATACTGAGTTTTGGCCATACACACCGGGAAGTTCTTAAAGCCCATATCTTCGATTTTTGCAATCTCCTTCAGGGCTGCAGGAGCAAAATCAACGCCGTCCCCTCCGTAAACCCTGGTCACAACCGCCTCAACCTTTTCCCGAATGGACAATTCATCATTATAAATATACTGAAAGTCCCCTTTTGCTTCATCGACCAGCCGGATCACTTCCCTGGCCAGCGCTTCTCCCCCTTCACCGCCTTTTGCCCATACCTCGGAAAGAGCAACATTGGCACCATACTGCCTGCACTTTTCTTCAATCATCGAAAGCTCGGCTTCGGTATCGGTGGGGAACCTGTTGATGGCGACCACTGCGGGAAGATTGAACTTGGTTGTGATGTTCTCAATATGCTGCAGCAGGTTTGGCAGTCCCTTTTCAAGGGCTGCCAGATTCTCAATGGACAGTTCACCTTTCAGTGCACCTCCATGATGCTTTAAAGCACGAACCGTTGCAACGATAACAACTGCCGATGGCTTGAAGCCTGCTACCCGGCATTTGATATCCAGAAATTTCTCTGCACCCAAATCCGCACCGAAACCAGCCTCAGTGACAATATAATCACCAAGCTTCAAGGCCAGCTTCGTAGCCATGATGCTGTTGCATCCGTGGGCGATATTGGCAAAGGGGCCGCCGTGGATAAATGCCGGCGTGTGCTCCAGAGTTTGAACCAGATTGGGCTTCAGGGCATCTTTCAGAAGTGCCGCCATAGCGCCGTCGGCTTTCAGCTGACCTGCGGTAACAGGCTCATCATGATAAGTATATCCCACAATAATGTTGCGCAGCTTTTCCTTCAAATGATCCAGATCCCTTGACAGACACAGAATAGCCATAATCTCGGACGCAACCGTAATGTCAAAGCCGTCTTCGCGCGGAACGCCATTTACTTTTCCATTCAAGCCATTGACGATAAACCGCAGCTGACGGTCATTCATATCCATACACCTTTTCCAGGTGATCCTTCTTGTGTCGATTCCCAGTTCGTTGCCCTGATAAATATGGTTATCCAGCATCGCAGCCAGCAGGTTGTTTGCTGCACCCACTGCATGCATGTCGCCTGTAAAGTGAAGATTAATGTCTTCCATGGGAACAACCTGCGCATAACCGCCTCCGGCAGCGCCTCCCTTAATACCGAAAACAGGCCCCAGGGAAGGTTCCCTTAACGCGATGATCGCTTTTTTACCCAGCCGGGCAAGAGCATCCCCCAGCCCCACGGTGGTAGTGGTTTTACCTTCCCCCGCAGGAGTGGGTGTAATGGCGGTAACGAGGATCAGCCTGCCGTCCTTTTTTCCTTCCAGATCATTAAAAATGTTATAATTAATTTTTGCCTTGTAGTTTCCGTACAATTCCACGTGTTCCCTGTCCACACCAAGGCTTTGCGCGATCTGTTCAATAGGTTGAAGCTGAACGCTCTGGGCAATTTCGATATCACTTAAATACTTCATATGAACCCCCTTGTTTGTTCCTTCCCGGATATATTCAACCAAAATGGTGAACGACTTGTTAATTCCTCAAATATCATAACATACCTATGTAGAATTTGAAGGGGCAAAAGTTTAAGATTCTTTCTTTTTGTACAGGAATGCAAGCCAGAAAATGACACCAACGAAAACAGCGCCTCCTGCCATGTTCCCCAGCGTTACCGGAACCAGGTTCTTCAGAAGGAAATTCTGCCAGTTCAGTGTCGCAAGCTTTTCAGCTGTCACTCCGAGCGAAGCTGCCGCTTCAGCCCATTCAGTGTTTGCCTTCGCCAGGATGCCTGCCGGGATGTAATACATATTTGCGACGGAATGTTCAAAGCCCGAGGTGATAAACAGCCATATCGGAAAAAAGATGGCCAGAAGCTTTCCCGTCATGTCCTTCGCCCCCTGAGCCATCCATACCGCCATGCAAACCAGCCAGTTGCACAGCACGCCCATGGAAAAAGCGCTGATAAAGCTGAGGTTCACCTTGTATACAGCGGTTTTGATTGTAAAGGCGCCCAGCATGCCTCCTGAAAAATTAAACTGTCCGGACAAAAGGATCAGCCCAACCACGATCAGCGATCCGATAAAATTGCCTGTATATACAAAGAACCAGTTTTTCAGCAGCCCCAGCCAGCGGGATTTGCCTTCCATGCAGGAGACCACGATCAGCATGTTTCCGGTAAAAAGCTCGGCCCCGGTGATCACAACCATCATCAGGCCTGTTGAGAACAGCGCTCCGGCCAGCGCTTTCCCCACACCAACCGATTCTATCGTATGAATGGCCATATTCGAGCCCTGTGATGCAAAGGCGATAAAAGCACCGGCCAGAATGCCCAGCAGCAGCAATTGGCGCATGGGCAGGTTTGCTTTCTTACATCCGGCTTCCACATATCGGCTTGCAATTTCAGCCGGGGAATGGATTAATTTTTCCATCATAACCTCTTTCCAAATCCCTGTATGGTCAGTCGCATATTCTCAAATAACGTTACAGCTGCGGAATTTCACGGATCAGTTCGGGAACGATTTCAAACAGGTCACCAACAATAGCGATGTCCGCAATCTGCATCATGGGCGTATCCGGATTCTTATCGATGGCGATGATCAAGTCACAGGATTGCATGCCTACCAGATGCTGAATCTGCCCTGAAATACCACAGGCGATATATACCTTCGTCTGAACGGTCTGACCCGTTTGCCCCACCTGATGAGCATAAGGAATCCAACCGGCATCAACTGCCGCACGGCTGGCCCCTACAGCGCCGCCCACCCTGATGGCAAGCTTTTTCAGCAGTTCAAACCCTGCCGGGCCTTTCACACCTCTTCCGCCCGCAACAATGATCTGTGCATCGCCAAGGTTCACAGCAGTTTCTTCACTATGATGCACTTCAATAATTTTCTTCGCGTTGCGTGTATCTTCATCGGCAACGTATTCCCGTAGAATCTCTCCTGTCCTGGATGAATCCGGGTTTGGTGCTTTCATAACTCTGGGTCTTACGGTAGCCATCTGTGGACGGTGACTGGAACAGCGGATGGTCGCCATGATATTGCCGCCGAACGCAGGCCTTGTCTGCAGCAAATCTCCATTCTCCGGATCGATTGCAAGACCGGTGCAGTCTGCAGTCAAACCACAGTTTGCAACAACGGCCACCCGTGGTGCAAGCGCTCTGCCCCTGGTGGTAGCGGCACACAACAGGATCTCCGGGCAGTATTTCTCAATCAGCCTGACCATAGTTTTGGCTTCAATCTCATCATTAAACCCGGCAAGCCTTTCATCATCCACCACAAGTACCTTATCCGTGCCATAGGCGAACAACTCGTCGGCCTGCCCGGCTATCCCGTGGCCCAATGCGGCCACCCATACCTGTGAAGCCGAAACATCGGCCAAAGCTCTTGCCGCACCGATCAGTTCATGGGTGACCGGCTGTATTTTCCCGGAAAGAACCTCGGCGACAACCCATACATTGGAGTATTTTGCTTTATCGCTATCCTGAATCAACATCATTTTCCGATCCTCCAATCACAATATACTTCGAAGCCGAAGCTCCCGCACAAGCTGTTTTGCACATTCTTCCGGAGATCCCTCGATTTTCTTCGTGACCGTATTTCTCGGCGGAGGAGGTGCGGTTTTTACCACACGGGTGGGTGAACCGTCCAGGCCGATTTTTTGCAGCTGGGCTCCAATATCTTCGGGCTTCCAGACGGGAATATCTATTTTTTCCGATGCCAGGCGGCCTTTCAGGGTAGGAACCCTTGGCGTATTGATATCCTTTACCACCGTAATGACTGCAGGATAATTTAAATCACAGATGTCATATCCGTCTTCATGCATTCTTTTCACCCGGATACTGTAGGAGTTTGCCGCCTCGACACCCATCACATAGGTGGCCTGGACCCAGTCCAGATGACCGGCAATACCGGGCCCCACCTGGGCGGTATCGCCATCAACGGCCTGCTTCCCGCATATCACCAAATCAACATTGCCAATTTTTTCAATGGCCTTTGCCAGCGCATAGCTTGTAGCCCAGGTATCGGAACCGCCGAATGCCCGGTCGCTTAACAGCACCGCACTGTCAGCCCCAACGGAGATGGCTTCGCGCAAAGCCAGCTTCGCTTTTTCAGGCCCCATTGAAATGACAATGACCTCACCGCCGAATTTATCCCGAAGCTGTACCGCTTCTTCTACGGCGTAGGTGTCGAAGGGGTTTAGAATGGCTTTCAGCCCTTCACGCACAATTCTTTTGGTTTGCGGATCTATTTTTGCCTCAGAGGTGGCAGGAACCTGCTTGATACACACTACAATTTTCATGGAAACCTCCTTGCATGGTTACAATCATCCGAATAAAAGGATAAAGCACATTAATTGTTATGATCACCGATATGGACATGGATGCAGGAGCATAACCACAACCGGTTCATCCCCCTGCTGCCGGTGTTTCATGATTTCATACCCAGGTTTCGGAGATGAAATGGTATTGGGTTTTAAATCCAAGAAGCGACA
>JAEZBW010000132.1 GCA_023426765.1 Bacillota bacterium | reverse complement strand
CTTTCATCAAACTCGTAACAATATGCGGTTTTCAAAGAACATTTTTCTTAACAGCTATTTTTTTTGTAATTCTATAGGTAAATCTACCCGTCGGCAAAATTACCAGCTACTTTTCGAGATCCTTCATATATATATATTTACCCATAAAAAATAAACCTAAAACTTTCATTCATTAATTATGGTAATAAGTTTGTCCACATTGTCAATCCATTTTTGCCATGATGACATATTATTCCAGCGTAATATATCATTCTTCACTTCTTTATCTATTTTTTTATAACAACTAGCTACGATTCTAATGATATGATCATCGTTTAGTACATTTTTTATTATTTGCTCCTGTTCGTTATAATATTGCTTATAGTTTTTGTTTGATAATAAAAAATTTAGTATTAGATAGTATTGGCTTTCAGTATCTTTAACAGTAGGTCTATTAATTATGTCGCGATTCATAAAAGATGCTTTGTCTGAATCGTAAAGAAGAAAACGTATTTTTAAGTCTTCTCCCCAATATATCTTAACATTATGCGAAGGCCAATCTGTATTTCCACATAACATCTGCAGTATGCCATATTTAGTAAAATTTTCGATATCAAGTAACTTATCAATATTTTGATACACTGTATCTGAACACACATTGTGGTTATTTATTATGTCAAGTATAACTTTATACTTATCTACTAATTTGGGATTCCCATCACTATAAAAATACAAGTCATCCGTACATTCATAAATACAGATTGATTCAAAATCCAAATTATATAGAGTTCTAAAATATTGCTCGTCATATGTTCGCCTAATGTTGTATATACCCCAATATTCTCCATTAATAAACAATATTGCGGGCTCATAATCCTGATAATCTATATCAATTTCTTTTGCTAATTGATGGACTAAAGCATCTCTAAACAATAGTTCATATAAATCTTGACCGGAATTTCTTAAAACAAGTGTATCATGTTGTTCCTGACCAAAAATATTGTAATTAATTATTTTATCACCATACTTTTTTTTCGTTTTAATAGTTAATGATTTTTTATTAAAAAGTCTTGAGGAAACACCTTTTATTTTTATTCCAACATTAGTCTGAGAATACTTATTTTCATTATTATTTATTATTTCTAAACTACTGGGAATTTCGTATTCTGCTCCCCTCTTCTTATAATTAGCTGGTGCACTATATATCTCATCATAAGTCGCTTCAGGGTTTTCATTCTTCCACTTCCACCCCTCATCCCCTACAGCGTAAATCCCCTTTTCTTCAGAAAAAAACTCATCAGGATTAACTGCAAGTGAAACAACTGTCAGGCTTTTATCAATCTTTGTCTCGCCCACAAAGTATGTTTTTGTATTGATTCTGCTGGCAATGCCGTCTTTCACTGCAACGGCTCTGATGACATTGCATTTTGGTACGGCGCTGTTCGGAGGGATATAGTCATTAATCAAAGAATACACATGATTTGCGTATTTCATTGGCTCATCATTTACGTTTTTAATAAGTATTGGTTTTGTATAGAGAGTAGAATTTACACTCGGTCCAGAACCATCTGTAGTATAAAAAATTAATGCTTCAGGATCTTCGGCCGATAATTCCAAATAGAACTCATTATCGTAAAAGCCAGCTTCTGCCGAATACACAGGCATTTTAAGCTCTTCTATAATCCTCCCGGTTTCAGGCGTGTTCACATTAGCAAATGTCGGATTTTCAAGATGCTTCTTTACAATGTCTGCTCTGACCCTGCCGAAAGTTTTATCATCAGGAACATCTTCATAGGTGCAAAAATCAAGGACATTTCCCTCGTTATCTAGCAATTCTAAATTTCCATAACCTGATCTCAGCTTAAAATTTGTATGCAGATCATGCATATCATCTTGATCTTTTCCAGAGCCCCATAGCATCAGATAATTATTCGCCATCAGGTTAACATCAGGAAATGTCCACTCAATATCACTTTCATTATCCCTCAGCTTATATCCTGAAAGGTTAATGTTATTCCCCGAACCATTATATAGTTCAATCCAATCAGGTTTATCCCCCTTTGGATCCTCATTCGCTGATTTATTGGCCGGCATTACTTCATTGATGTATAAGCCGTATGCAGAACTTGAAACGTTAAAATCCAAACCAGATACAATTTCATCTTTAAACTCTTTACTTAATTTATACCTGGGGATTATATTATTAATAACATCGGTTAAGACCGTTTCATGTTCGAAGTATTTAATTGCATTTTGTACGGTAAAAGCATAATATGAGGTTGAAAAATCATCATATAAGCTGTTGCTTATCCCTTCCATCTGCAGATAGGGCTCGTATGTTTTTTCAACCGTATTATAAAGCAACATGGTACCAAGCGTTATTTCCCTATGAAAAATATTTGATAGTGCTATCGCTTTCGAGAATTTATAGACATCTGCAATTGTGTCCAGTTGTTTATAATCCATGAACATTTTAAAACGGTATGAATACTCTGTTTCTCCATATTGAATCAATATCCCGTTTTCGTCACTTTTATTTTGTTCTTCAAATATGTAGTTACCAAGATTTACTTCGTTGATTCTGATTGTTCTTAAGAATCGTTTGCTTACCTTGATATTGTGTTTTTCTGCAACATCCAGGCAGATACTTCTATAAAGATTATCCCTGTTCAGTTTATATAAAATGTAGGTATCCTGACCCTCAATAAATTCCATTTTATTTGTTCCGTCAATTTTTCTGAGCTTGCATTTTTTTGACGCAAGGCCTGAATAGGTAAATGGAATGTACTCAACCGTATTTTCATCAAGGAGTTGGCTGATTTTTTCAGAGGATGCCTGTAAAGAAATATTCTCAAACTTTCCTGAATAAAGACTTTGATTACTTGCCGGAATTTTTATGAAAATCAACAGAACGATTACCAATACTGCAACCAGGATGTATTTTTTCATCCCATTATCTGCCCCTTATTAGATACTATTGTGATGTTCCTGACATCCTTATTTCTTTTAATTGTTTGAACGATACTATTCTTGCTTTCATTCTTAATCCTTGCTTCATAAATAATTTCATCAAACTCGTCTTCGCTGGTCGTCATGTTTAATGCAATCCGTTTACAGTAAGTTTTAATACTTGCTAAAATATCTTCATCGTTAAGGTTGCTTCCTTTTATAATGATCAGGAAATTCTGATCATCATAGCTTTTTCCGCCCAACAGGAAAAGTGTTATAGCAACAACGATTGCACCAATAATTGCAATGAGGAAAGAGCCCGTACCGGCTGCCAAGCCGGATGAAATACTCCAGAATATGAATGCCAGATCTTTTGGTGATTTAATTGCTGATCTGAAC
>JAEZBW010000051.1 GCA_023426765.1 Bacillota bacterium | reverse complement strand
GTCATCACCCAGCGATGGAACCATTCGTCGGCGGTGACATCCTTAAAGCTGCCGATGGGGGTTTCAGGGAAACAAAAGGTTGCGGCAAGCAGTTTGATGAATTCTGCCCGTGTTACATTCCCCGACGGATTGAAGGAACCCTTTCCGTTTCCATTGACAATCCCCATGGAAGAAAGCTCTTCGATGGCGTTTTTAGCCCACTGATGGGTCTGCAGATCCATAAACTCCAACTGCGGCGGAGTTTGTACGGTGATCTCATTGCTCTGGAAGGACTCGCCCGCAGAGTTTTTCGCCCGCACATGGTAGGTATAGGTCATACCGGGTAAAACGGAGGCATCGGCAAAGGTTGTGACAGTTGCCTTCACCGATCCGATGGGTATAAACATATCGTCAGGATTGCTGCTTTTCCGGTAAAGAACAAACAGATCCTCGCTGTCCGAAAGATCCACCCAGGTCAGCACAACCCGATTGGGTCCTATAATGGTTGGAATCGCCAGGCTTGGCGCTGCCGGTATTTTCGTGGAATAAAACCTTTCCCCGCTGACTCTTTCAGAGACGGGAGATTCGCTGAAAGCCCGCACCCGAAGCGTATAATCAACACCCTGTGCGGGATTGAACCGATAAAGGGTGATGCTCTTCGGAATTTTTTCAAGAGAATGCCAGCTATCGCTGACCGAGGTTTTATACTCCACGATGTAATACTGATCTGTTTTGGAGGGATCGCTCCAGCCGCTAATGCCCGCTCCAAAATCATCCCAGCCAAGGTAGAGCATATCCTCGGATTTCGAGATAACGAATTCGCCCTGCGATTTACCAAAGGAGACAAGAACCGGATCGATCTGTGTGAAGGGTGAGAAGATGGTGTTGCTTTTTACAGCACGGATGCGGTAGCTGTAGGTTTCACCATTCATCACATCCTCATCGGAAAACATCAGGCGGCCCCGTGCGGTAACACCGACAAGCTCCCATACACCGGTTGACGCAGGCTGGCGCCATACTTCAAAACCCGATTCCAGGGCCTTTTCATATTCCCAGGTTAAAAAGACACGTTCAGGGATAATGGCCTTCACCACCGGATTTGTAACGGAGAGCAGCGGCTCTGCGGTAATATCAACAACAGGCGTATAGTCTGATTCCACGGAGGAAGAGACGATTTTCAGACGGTAGGTATGGAACGATCCCGGGTTCACCCTGTCGATATAGGAACCGGTACGGGTTAAGGTTTTCAAGGTTTCAAAAGCGCCGGCCGCCCCCATTTTTTCAAGGACGACGGTATTGCTTCCTACAGCCTTTTCATCCCATTCCAGAAGAATGTCGGTGGAGGAGAGCGCGTAACCGTAAAAATATATGTTCAGCTCAAGCTTTGTATGCCCCGAAATACCCCTTGATGTCGGGAAGTAGTCTGTAATGAAACCTTCGGCATAACGGGAGCGGATTCTGTAGTGGTATAAGGTTCCTGGTTCAAGGCCGTTATCGGTATATTCGGTATCGCCCGGTCTGCAGGTGTGTACCTGTTCCCAAAAGAGACTTCCGTTTTTTCTGCGTTCAATCAGGACTGTGCTGTTATCGGGGGATATGACGCCATTGCCTGGGTATCTCCACGCCAGGGTGATCTGGTTGGCATAGGTTTGCTTGATTTCCAGCGATACCGGGAACAAAAACGGAATAGTAACCTCATTACTGGGAGTTCCGGTGAAGGAGGAACGCAGCGGGGTGATGCGATAGGTATATTGTTCACCGTTCACAGCGGTGTTGTCAGTAAAGCTTTCAGCGCCTTCACTCAGGGTTTTCAGGCTGGCAAATGCACCGTATCCCTTTCTTCTCTCCACCAGGTAGGAGGTTTCCTTTGAAGACATGTCCTCCCAGGAGAGTTCTATCCCATTTGACGAAATGATTTTGGCAATCAGGTTCATCGGCGCTTTTAAAAAGGTGGCAGCGGGCTGCCCGAGAGTACTGTTCGGGTAATACAGGTATATCGCCGAGGTTGCGGTAAGGGTGCGTATTCTGTAATAATACCGGGTAGCCTCGGTAAGATTTTCATCAATCCAGGTGCTCTGAGAACCGGGAACGGTGGAGATGGTCTGCCATGTGTTGCTGCCGTCGGTTCTGCGTTCGATCACCGTCTGATAATTGGAAGGGGGGATGCTGTTGGTGGCAGGATATGCCCAGGATAATTCAATCTCTGAGGCCGAGATCCCCTTTGGAGTAAGTGCGGAAGGGTAAAGGTATTCCACCGGATAAGATTCGGCGGAATCGCCTGTGGGGCTTGTTCCTGTTGCAAAAACCCTGTAGGTATAGGTGTGGCCGTTGGTGATCCCTAAATCGTTCCAGGCCGAAATATCGGAAGAAACCGTCATCAGCGTCGAAAAGCTGCCGTCATCGGTTTTCCTCTGAATGGTATACCTTGAAGCCCCCGGCACGCTGTTGTCCCAGCTGACCCGTATGTTGCCGCTGCCATATACCAGTGCGTTTACATACGAAGGAGCGGACAGGGATTCAGCCGAAGCCCCGATGGGAAAAAGGACAAACAGAGCCAGAATTGATAGTATGTAAAAAACTTTTTTCATATGGTTCACTCCAAATGTGAAGGCACATCATGCATTATTTCATGGAAGGGCCCATTTCCGCAGGGTTGATGCGGGTTTTCAGTCCCTTTTGATAATTCTACCATAAATCATAGAAAATTTCTGTATCATTTCTATTTCCCACTTATATTATCGTAAAAAAGTGGGGAGGTTGTTTACCTTTTTTGAGATTTCTGTAACGGATGGGAAAGCACCAGGCATCGTCATTCCGGTAACTAAAGCAGTTGTACTGGCGCATGTCATGTTCAGCGCAGCGAAGCATCTTTCCCTGATGTGATTTGTAAAGCTCTTGCCAGATGCGCAAGGTCATCATTCATATTTGCTAAAAAAAGTGGCCGGCGTTTTAAGAAGTGCGCCAGCCAAATTAAAGGGGGTCAAAATGTATTGTGAGGTCATTAAGAGTTTAACCTGTATATGGTTCTTTATACATGTTTTTTAAATTAATTTTTGTATTTGTCACCCGAAGCACAATCAAGTATAATAAAAGAGACCGGGCCATCAGGCTCTGACAATAGAAAGGACACTCAATGAACAAAGAAATTTGGAAAAAACCGCTCAGAACATGCAATATTGGCGGTGAAGCGCTGATAGAAGGCGTTATGATGCGCGGTAATAATAAAATGGCAACCGCAATCCGCAAGTCCAATGGTGAGATTGTGGTGAATACGACCGATTATGTGCCGTTGACAAAAAGATACTTCCTGTTGAAGCTGCCTGTGGTTCGCGGGGCTGTCGGTATGCTGGAGTCCATGATCATCGGCATGAAGGTTTTAATGAATTCGGCCGAAGAAGTGGATTTCGAAGAGGAAGAATCAAAGCTGGACAAGTTTCTGAAGAAAATCTTCGGGCAGAACTTTTTCCAGGCAATGCTTTATATTTCGGTGGCAATAGCCCTTTTGTTCGGAATCGGCCTGTTTATGCTGCTGCCGAACTGGATAGCCGGGTGGTTCTCCTTTGACAAAACCACAGCCGGCGGGTCCATACTGGCAAACCTCCTTGAGGGCGTTATAAGGGTGATCATCTTTGTATCCTATATCATGCTGGTGTCCCGGAACAAGGAGATTAAAAGGGTTTTTGAGTATCACGGCGCCGAGCACAGCGCTATCTATACCTATGAGAACATGGAAGAGCTGACGCCTGAAAATGCGCTCTCCCACACCACGCTTCACCCCAGGTGCGGGACTGCATATATGTTTGTCGTCATCTTAACCAGCATTCTCCTGTTTTCCTTTGCCCGCTGGAATACTCCGCTGATGAATATCGTCATTCGTCTGGCGCTGCTGCCCCTTGTTGCAGGTGTGGCCTATGAGATATTCAAGCTGGCTGCAAAATCAAGCTTCAAGCCGCTCCGGGCCATCAGTTATCCCGGGTTGATGCTGCAGAAGGTCACAACGCAGCCCCCCGACAAAAGCCAGGTAGAGGTTGCTCTGGCCGCTTTAAAGGCCGTGCTTGAAGAGGACCCGGCAAAGGAACCGGATCACGAACAAAAGGATTCATCCTGCACGGGAGCGTGAAACCGTTGACTGTAAAAGAAGCCCTTGAATGGGCCGCTGGAATTCTGAAGGAAAAGAACCTTGAAACCCCGGTGAAGGAAGCCGGGGTTTTATTGGCTTTCGTCCTCTCAAAGGAAATATCGTGGTTGTATGCCCATCCGCAGGATGTTCTTAGCCCCATACTGCAGCAGAAGTTCATCGAAAGCATTGGGCAAAGAGCCGATGGTATGCCCTTTCAATACATTTCACACAAGCAGGAATTCATGTCGTTGGAATTCCAGGTAGACTCAAATTGCCTCATCCCCCGGGCTGACACTGAAATCTTAGTTGAAACCGCGCTGGCATGGATGCAGGAGCACCCTGTGCAGCCCCCGCGCGTTTTGGATATCGGAACCGGTTCTGGTGCTGTCGCTGTCAGTGTGGCCCACTATTGTACCCATGCACAGATTGATGCGATGGATCTGTCGGCAGGTGCACTGCGCATTGCCGAAGAAAATGCACGGCATCATCAGGTTTCGGACAGAATTCGTTTTCTAAGGGCTGACTTTCTTTCGTGGGAGCCTCAATCACCGTATGCAATCGTCTTGTCGAATCCACCTTATATTCCTCGAAATGAACTGAAGGATCTGATGCCCGGCGTCAGGGATTTTGAACCCCGTATGGCTTTGGATGGCGGAGAGGACGGGCTGATGTTTTACCGTGCAATCGCATTAAAGGCCGGCAAACTGTTGGCACCGGGCGGAGCTGTGTTTACCGAGGTGGGGATTCACCAGGCCGGGCAGGTTTCGCAGCTGTATGAAAAACAGGGGCTGAGTGTTCGGGTATACAAAGACCTTGCTGGTATCGACCGGGTTGTCTGTGGAGAGAAGACTGGAAAATATTCGTAAAATTATTGTATAAAAAACCCTTTTTCTGATTATACTTCAATATACTGCAGTTTCATTTGAAAAGGGGTAATGAAGGATGAATGGAAATCCGGCGTATCAGCAGATGGACATGAAGGGATACGGCCTTCTGAAAAGGCTGTTTCAGCTAAGGGAGGTCTATACCGAAGCCGAGCTGTGGGATCCCGAAAAGGACAAAACCCTCTTGCTGAAAAATATCACTCAGGCACGGCAGGATTGGCTAAGTGCCGTTTCAAACTTTGAACAGGCCGACGACGCCGATCTCATCGATTATTACATTTATAAAATGAAAGCCTGCCAGGTGCGATACAATTACCTGCTGAAAAAAGCAAAGGAAATCGGGCTGAGACAGGATATCCACTGCGGCTGATCCCGCACCTCCTCCAACATTCATAAAAGCCCGTCCTCCGGAATAGAATGATAAGGGACAATCATACGGGGGAGTAAAATGGATAAATTATTGATTTTACTGGCATGGGTTGCGGGTATCCTGCTGGTTCTGGTTTTCAGTAAAAAGCTGAAAATACCCCTGAGGTTTGCCCTGAAGTTGCTGCTGAACGGTCTTCTGGGCGGTGTTGTCATTTTGCTGATCAATCTTTTGGGTCAAGCGATCCATTTTCAACTCTCCCTGAACATCTTTTCGGCGATGATTGTCGGAATGTTGGGCCTACCCGGCGTCATCCTGCTGATCATCCTGAAATACCTGCTGTAATAATCAATATTTCCCCGGCATATAATGGTTGAGTAGACAGACTTGCTCAGCAATTACACTGGAGGTATAGAACGAATACCAATCGGCTGCCGGAGCGTCCGTTGGATGTCTGTTGGTTTACCTGGAGTATGGGGACAGGATGGTAGAAGCGTATGCAGGAATCGAAGGGATTGATTGAAACCGGCTTTGGTATCCGTATTGCGGGTATAAAGCCGTATCGTGCGGGATATATTCTGGAAACCAATGCCGGAAGGAAGTACATAAAGGCATGTCAATATGCAAAGGAACGGGTTCAGTTCATCCATGCGGCAAAAACGCATTTAATCACACACCACTTCACCCAGATTGATCCCTTTTGCCTGACGGTTGCCAAGCAGCCCTTCCTGGAGGCTGAGGACGGCATCTATACCATGGTGAACCTGATCGAAGGCAGGGAATGCGAGTTTGACGATGACCGTGATGTCGTGCGGGCTACCGAAGCCCTGGCGCTGATGCATAAAGCCGGTCACGGGTTTCTGCCCAAAGTGGGCGGGCAGATTCCGAACAGCCTTGGCAAGCTGCCGGGATGCCTGAAGAAAAGGCTGGAGGATATCCGCAAGCTTCGAAGAAAGGCTGAAAAGGAACGAAATGGGTTCGATTATCTGTTTATCGAGCACTTCGATGATTTTTACAATATCGGAGAGAAAAGCCTTGAGACACTGTTTAGTTCCAGATACAACAAGCTGGTTGAAGCAACCCTGAAAGAGGGCATGATCTGCCATCACGACTATTCCTACCAAAACATTCTCCTTAAGGGGGATAAGGCCAGTATTATCAACTTTGATTATTGCAATCTGGAGCTTAAAATATATGACATCGTAAATATCCTTCGAAGACGAATGCGCAAGTGCAACTGGGACATCCAAAAGGCAAGGCTGATTCTGGATGCATACCGAAAAATTGAACCTCTGGAGCGGGATGAAATGAAAGTGATGAAAAGCATGCTGCAATTCCCGCAAAAATTCTGGAGGGTGATTAACCGGTATTATAACAGTAAGCGCTGCTGGGCCCAGAAAAATTTCACCCAGATGCTCGAAGAGGTCATCAGCGAAAAGGAATCACATCTGCAGTTCATGGAGGATTTTGATAAACTGTAAATGGAAAAGGGAGCGGCTGGCGCCGCTCTTTTTTACACCCGTATCTCTGGATAAAGGATGCCGGTTTACCCCTGTATTCAGGATAATAATCTGCATTTTTTCATTTTCGGCCTGGGAGACCGTTCGAAAAACCCGGTTCATTCATATTATACCGGGTTCCAAGTCTGGAAACCCGCATGGTGATGTATATTTTTACACGTCTTTACGTGCTTCTTATGAATAAACCGACTTTCCGAGCCGGATCCTGGTTGTTCTTTTCCTGAATCGGAATGGAATGCATGAAAATTGTTTTTCAGGAAATACTTATGAAGAGGTTGGATATGAAATGTCAAGGCCCATTTCAGTGAACCGAAAACTCATATTGCGACAAATACCCCGACAAAGTGCTGCAAATACCTGATAACAGGGATGACCAAGAAAAACGGAGAAAAACAAAAATAGAGCGGATGGGATTTTATTAACCTGAAATAAATATTGGGTGAAATACTTGACAGAATTTTAGAACGCGAGTATAATAATTAATTTTATTGACATTCGTATGAAATTTGTGATATAATGTCAACGACAAAAGAAGAGGTGATTGGTATGGTTGAGAAAAACACTCTGGTTCAAATCAAGAAGGAGATGGAGTCTTGCATCGGTAAAAGAATACAGCTGAAGGCGAACAAAGGAAGAAAGAAAACATTTGTCAAAGAAGGTATTCTGGAATGCACCTATCCCAGCATCTTTACAGTTCGCTTTGAAAACGATTTCAAGAATGTCCGCAAAGTATCCTACAGCTATACCGATGTATTAACCAACACCGTTGAAATTAAAATTTGTGGCAACAGCAAAATGATCGTATAACTTTCAGCCATACGATTTTAGTTGATACATTCATCCAGAAGGTTTGTTCCAAAAACCCCGGCAGGGCTGCCGGGGTTTTTGTTTGCTTGTATATTTTGTATGGGCTTTGCCAGGTACACCTCAAATCAATCTGATGATAATATAGTACCGACTGTTATTCCTGGGCGTCCTCCTGCTCGAGGGGCACTTCAGGGTTAATTTCCGGCTGTTCGAAATATAATCCGCCGTCAAAGGGATAGGTTCCGTCAAAGCCGCCGTAAAAATCATCGGTGGAATATGTATTATCAATAAAAGATATGGTGAACTGTCCGCCGCTCTTTTGCTCGGCAGTCAATATTTCACAGCGAAGGATCAGACGCCGGATATTTTCTGTACGGGTATACAGGGAAACATCAAAGGTGTTTCCGGAGGATGGAAGCTTGTACTCGGGCTGTTCTTCCTCTGCATTGGTGTAAACACCCCCGTAGAATCCCCTGTCATCGGGCTCTTTTACGCCGCAGTCAATGCTGAAGCTCCAGGTACATCCCTCCGGCAGCTGTGGTATATACCCCCGCATTCTGGCCTTTCCATCGAATTCATAGAAACGAAGGGATTTCAGCGCAACATCCACAAACTCCTCTGCTTTCAGAATCGACATGACACCGCCCGAGTTACGGACATAATCCAGTGCCGGGTCGATCCGTATTCCTTCCACCTCAAAAATGCCCTTGTCCAGCTGTTTCTGTTCAGGCCGGTTCAGTTCATTGAAAGGGACAGGTGTAGGACTGGGAGATGCTGCCTCGTGGATGACAACAACCTTTCTTGAATCGGCATCTATCAGCCTGCGGATAACCGATACCGCTTCCGCACGGGTCAGCTGATTACGGGGTTTGAATTCGCCGTCGGGATACCCCGATAAGATACCAAGATCGTAGCATTTTATCACATTGGACTTTGCACTGTTGGAAATATAGTTGTAATCGATAATCAGGCTGCTGAACACAAGCGGATCCCGGTAGGGCTTCTCTTCGGACAAAAGATCCAGGGCTCTGCCTGCGATCAGGGCCATGCTTTCTCTTGTAATGGGCTTTCTATAAGGCTCGTAACCCCCTGCAGAGCTTCCTGCCGATGTCAGAAAACCGTCGGAAGGTTTGACTAAACCCTTTTCAAGGGCTTTGCTGATATAGGCAGATGCCCAGTAGTTTCCGCCCGGTTCAACCTCTTCCCCCATCGCAGTGACGATAAGCTTGATAAACATGTCTGCGGTCAGGGGTTCATTCGGTTTGAATGTGCCATCGGGGTATCCTGAAAAAATAGGATTCGGGTTATCCAGAAGATACAGCAAATCTTCCAGATACCATGCTGCTGCCGGTACATCTGAAAATGCAGCGGGCTGCGCCGCCATCGCTGAGGTGCTTCCGGATACAAGCATGATAACAAGCATTAGCTTTACAAAGGTTCGCTTTATTTTTCTCATGGTTTTCCTCCATCTGCCAGTTAAGCCCATAAAAACCCCGGTGACTTGTTTGAGGCTCTCTGCAATCAAATATCCTGCTATTGAAAAGGGCTTTTGAGGATCGATCATTTAATGGATTATACGTATACTATACCGCAAAAGTCGGAATACGGCAAAGAGGACCGCAGTCATTTTTTTCATCCGCCGGAGTATATTGATCGGGGAGAACTATGACCATCCCATGATGGGGATTTGCCCGGTGAAAAGTATTTCCGGCATAAGTCATAATGTGCGGACAACATCCATATATATATTACAAAAATGAATTTTTTGCCTTGAGGGGGATTTCATATGGCAGTTGAATTAATAAAGAAACCCATTCACGTTTTTCAGACCATTGACGAGCAGCAGAAGGAAGAGCTGATGGAAACCGGAATGATAGTGCCCGACAGCAAACCCGATGTCCTGGATGTTCTTGTGGTGGATGCCGATGTCATCGTGAAAAAGAAGGAAAAAACAGGGAAGGTCATGGAAATCGGCGGCGAGATCTGCTATCAGGTGATCTATCGGGCCGACAATCAGGAGCAGAGTCTGGAAGCCATCAATGCAAAAGCCCCCTGGTCCATCTCCTGCAATTATCCGGCACGGGACGAGGATGTTCATACGCTGGTAAAAAGCAGTGTAGAGCATTCAAATGCAGATGTGGTCAATGGCAGGAAATTAAGCGCAAAATCGGTGATAAAGCTGAATGTGAAATATCTTGCCGAGAAGAGCATTGAAGCCGGTGAAATGGTTCAGGGCGACAATATCTATCAGAAAGCCGATCAGCAGGAAATTGCGATGCTGGAGGATATGGGGGAAAGAACCGTCAATGTTGCCGAGACGATGGATCTTCCCGAGGGAAAGCCGGCAATGGAGGAAATTCTGTATAACCATGCCGCCATCAGGGATGTCCGGGTGAACGACAATATGAACCTGGAAGGCACGCTTGAGGTGGATTACCTGTACCGTGCCGAAAACGACAGCGGACGGGTGGAAAACATTCATGTGGAGCTTCCGGTTTCCAAAAACCTTGATGTGGAAAACTACCGTTATGACAATGCGTCGGTCAATGCCTCGGTAAAATCCATCAACCTGAAACCCGCTGAGGATATGGACGGATTGATGACAAGGGTGAGAATGGATGCGGAGATCGGAGTGGACTATTCACTGTTTTCAAAGGAAAATGTACATCTGGTCAGAGATGCATATTGTCTGGATTATGACTTTGAGCTGGAGAAGAAGCCGGTGACGATTGGCGTTGAGGAAAACGATATCCGTGAGAATATTCAGGTGAACGGATATCTGCCGATGGATACGGCGGGGGATACGCTGGAAGAGGTTATCAGCCTGACCATGAAACCACGGCTTCTGTCTGCCGAAAATGAAGCCGGTGCCATCGAAGTGAACGGCTGCCTGGATGTTTGCGTGCTGTATGGCACGGGTGTAGAGATGAGAACAGTAAGAGGTGAGAACCTGGAGGTTCCCTTCACGCACAGGCTTGCGCTGCCGGACACTCAGACTGCATACGAAAGTGATGTCACGCTTTCCGTTGAACAAAACGGATATGAGATCACCTCGGATACCGAGCTGGCTGTGAAGGCACAGGTAGCCGTCAATGTGCATTTATCGAAGAAGCAGCAAATCAATGTCGTCATGGGCTTAAAGGGTTTAAAACCCGCAGAAAAGAAGGAAAACCCGCCATTGCTGATCTATTACGCACAGCAGGGAGAAAACCTTTGGAATATAGCCAAAAGATACAGGGTTCCGATCCAGAAAATCCTCAATGACAACGGGATGTCCGAAGAAATGGAACCAATCGCGGGCCAGAAGATCCTGTTGATCGGTTAGGCCTTCCATTCATCGTTTGCTTGCATTTCTGCAGACAGGGGTACATTTCCCTGTCTGTTTTTCGTTGCCGAAAAGCTGCCGGCAAATGTATTTTTTGAGGATCTGATTTCGTTGAAGACGGCAATTTTACAGGTCTTTCTTGCGTTTTTCATGTATTTTGTATATAATAATGCCAGTACAATATGGTGTTTATGATTCCATGGATATGCGTGTTCCGGAGAAAAACGACTTTCCATGCCGAGTCCCAGCATGATCGCATTTTGGAAAGAACAAAGGAAAGGGGTAAGTATGTGAAAGTTTTAACCATGTCGGCCCCTGCAAAAATTAATTTATCGCTGGATATTACGGGTAAGCGTGAAAACAGGTATCACACCCTGGAAATGATCCTCCAGACCATATCCCTGAAGGATGAGATACGTTTGGAGAAGAAGCCCGAAGGGGTGACAATTGCC